>JBCAXI010000160.1:0-6516 GCA_038534175.1 Planctomycetota bacterium
ATCATATTGTTCGAAACACTGGATTATGGCACGTCGGCAAGCCACGTCGCGATTGTCACCTCAAAGTTGATGCTGCTGTCGGCAAACGCTTGGGCGAAAATATCGATGGGTTCTGACGAGGAAACCGTCTTGCAGGACGCCACCGCATCGCGCAGAACCGTGCGGGCGACTGCAACATCCTCGCCATATGCAATGCCGCACACGACCGTCACCCGCCGCTCAGGCCGATTCGTCAGAATCTCGACCGGTTTCTTGTAGATCGTCGCGTTGGGCACGACGATCAGCTCGCCCGCCACCGTGCGGATCAGCGTGTTTCGGATCGTCACGTCCTCGACGCGCCCCGTGATCCCGTCACACTCGATGAAATCGTGAACCTCAAAGGGGAAACGCCACAGGATCAAAATGCCGGCGAAGAAGTTCTCAAAGATGTCTTTGAACGCCAGGCCGATCGCGATCGATCCGATCCCGAGGGCCGCGAGCGCATCCGCGGGCGAGACACCCGGGAACACCACCATCGCCGCGAGCAGGAGGCCAACGCACCAGACGCCCAGCACGATCACCCGCTCGAACAACTCCTTTAGCGAGAGCCGCACTTGGCGCCCTCGCAGAACGCGCCGGGTCACCCGTCGAATGACGACGGCCACCAACGCGGTCGCGATGAGCACGAATGCGCCAGCGGCAATGAGAGGCAGGTGGCCGATGAACTCCTGCCACACATCCTGAAGCGTCTCACGAATCGTCGCGGTCGCGGCCTCGACCGATATCGACGCGTCGTCGTTGTTTGCCGACTCGACCACGTCTTGGTGTGCCTGTGCCAATGGAGCCTCCCGAGAGATTCGGGATTCTACTCGGTGCTGGCCCCTCGGCAGGATCGTGTGTCGTTCATGTTTCTGTCATGACCAGACGCCCTTGCAGGGAAGCATTCATGATACGAAAGCGCTTCCAGAATGCGCGAGACGCATGTGAGACGCCCCGAGCCCTGCGGGGCTCTGACGCACTTGCCTCCCTACCCCAGACAAATGCGGACACTGAATCCGACCCATCGGGATGCGCATTGAGTCTCGGTGACTGTCCGAGTGCTTCACGTCGCTTGGCCAACCGTCTAGGCGAGCGAGCAAACGCGGCAGGCTCTGCGCGTGACAGCACGCCACGCTTATCCGGGACGCCAACCCTGTCCGCAGGCATGAACAGAATCTGTAGCCAGCACACGCGGCGCTCAGACACACGAAGGCGGGCGCCACCACGATCTTCGCTCGTCCATGCGTGACAATCGCAGCGCTTCGCTTCGCTTCTCGCGGTGCGAGAAAGCAACCCAGGACACAAACCTCGGGTACAGACCCCGAGCTCAGGCGTGACTTGGGGCAGATTCGCAAAAATGGTCATGGACCTGGCCAGCTCGAGACCTCACACTCCCCACGTGCCAGACATTACGCAGAACGAGCCACCCATCGCCGACCACGCCGAGCGCATCATGCGGGCGTTGGTGCACCTAGAGAGCCAGCTGGATGAGCCGCTCGCGCTCGAGCAGCTCGCGCGGGTCGCGTGCTACAGCCCCCATCACTTTCATCACCTGTTCACCGCGATCGTGGGCGAGTCGGTTTCGGCCTATCGGAGGCGTGTGCTGCTCGAGCGTGCCGCGGCTTGGCTGGTCCATACCGGACGCCCAGTGCACCTGATCGCCGAGGCGGCTCGGTTCGATTCCGCCGAGGGCTTCAGCCGGGCGTTCAAGAAAGCCTATGGCGTGAGCCCGAAGCAGTTCCGGGTGGGACTCACAAGCGATTGGGTGACCGAGCCGGAGGCCGAGGACGAGCTGCTTCTCCGCAATCGGATCTCCGCTCGGCTGCGTCGCCCCGTGCGGCAATCGGCGCCGATCGAGATCCGCACGTTTGAAGCGGTGCGCGTCGTTGGCTTGCGGCATGTCGGCCCCTACCACCGCGTGGGCCTGGCGTGGGGACGCCTGCTGGCTTGGGCCGCGCTGCGCGGCCGTCTAAGTCGCAACGCGCGGATGATTGGAATCGCGCACGACGACCCAGCCGAGACGCCGCCCTCGGAGCTTCGGTACGACGCATGTCTGACGGTCGATCCGTCCACGCGAGCGCGCTCGAGAGTAGAAGGCTCGTTCTTGATGTTCGAGATTCCACGACTTCGCTGTGCCGTCGCGGAACATCTCGGGCCGTACGGCGCGATTCCGTCGACGTACGAGCACCTCTACGGGTCGTGGCTGCCGACGAGCGACGAAGAGCCAGGTGAGCACCCCAGCTTCTGCGAGCACGAGCGGGGCCGACTGGGCCAGACCAAACGAACATTGGTGCACATACCGCTGCGCGATGTGGCGTGCTGATACGAGCGCGCTGCTCGCGAAGACGAGCACCAGAAGGGACATCACACGATACGTTCATGGATTCGAAACTGCGGCGCACTTCCGATCGCCACCACCGTTCTTGCGTCGGGCTTGATCGGATCGCACTCGGCCTCAGCGCAGGACGCCTACGCCGAGGCCACTCCGAGCAAACCCGCGTACACGCTCGACTACATCGTTCGTGGCGATTTCTTTCAGGGGCTGCTGCAAGGGGACGAGGAAGCCTGGACGCGAGCCCGCCAGAACATCGAAGCGCGCTTGGAAGAGAGTGCCGACGATGGCGAGGCGCTCGCCTGGCACGGCTCGATGCTCATCGCCGACGCGGGCGACGCGTTTCTCGAAGGGGACGAGGCGAGGGGCATTGAGTTGTGGACCCGAGGGCACGAGCTCATGGATCGCGGAGTCACACTCGATGGCGGCACGGTTAACACGCTCATCCCGCGCGGCGTCACGCTCATGCAAGTACACCAGTATGAGATCGATTCCGATCGTGCGGCACACATGCTCGATACCGCGGTAGACGATCTGAGCGCCAGCCTAGAGTTTCTCAGTCGAGTCTGGGAGAACCAGTCGCCGCACGCCCAAGGGATGCTCTTGCTCATGCTCGCCGACGCGCGCGAGCAGAGGGCGCAGCTCGATCAGCAACGCTCGCACGCCCTGCGTCAACGTGTGGTCAACGAGCTGCCCGGCACGACGTTCGCCGCGCGGGCCCGAGCGGCGATGGCCGATGCTCGGCCCGCCGCCGTTCCGAACGCGGATCAACAAGCAGCGGCACCAGCGAACAAGGAGGCCGTGCTCAGCACGTGGCTCATGGGCGTCATCCGCATGGACGACACCGAAGAGCGTGTCGCCGCGTCCTTGTTAAGCGACCTCGAGATGGGACTCGGCGGAAACGACGCGGCGTGGTCGCGAGCCGGCGCCATCCTCGACGGGATCGAGGGCAACGCCGCCCCGGCGATGCTTGGTCTCTCGGGCTTCTACCGCGTGATGCAGTCGGGTCGTCTATTTGAGGCGGCCAGGTTTCAAGAAGCCATCCCGATGTGGCGCTCCGGGATGGCGTCTCTCGAGGACCTCGCGGCGAGTCACCCTAACAGCCGATCGGCCCGAGCCTGCCGCGCGACGACGTATCTCATGGTGCACATGCACGAGCGTGATCCGTCGAGGGCCAGGGAGATGCTGCAAGCCGCCAAGGTTGACACGACCGATGTGGCACAATGGCTGAACGGCGAGATGGCCGATCCGAGCCTTCGGGCCGGCGCCGCCCTCGCGTCTGGATTGGTGCTCCAAGCACAAGAAGACGAGCAAGCCGCGCTCGCTCAGTTCAAGGCCGCGGCGGACGTTGGACCACGCTCACTCGCTGGCCGGCTGGCCGCGAGTATGAGCCGGTGATGGGACTCAGACCGCTGGTCGCATGTACATCAGGTCAGCACGGCACCCAAACCAGACGGCGCCCACGTCAAGCACCTTGGTCGCCGCGCCGCGGCCCAGCTCGATGGCGAGGTCTCAGCTCGATCGCTCGGTCGCGACGTGGTAGTGCGGATCCTCGCTGATATTGACCTCCACCAGCTCGCCAGCGCGATCGAGCAGGCGCCGACAATCGTCGCTCAGGTGGCGGAGGTGCAGCCGCTTGCCGAGCTTCTGGTATCGATCCGCCAGCGCGTTGATCGCTTCGAGGCCAGACTGGTCGTAGACCCTGCTGAAGTAGAAGTCGATGACGACGTCATCGGGGTCATCCGTGGGCGTGAAAAGGCCTCTGAAGCGAGAAACGCTGCCGAAGAACAACACGCCATGCAGCTGATAGATCTTGCTGCCGTGCTCGTTGATCTTCACGTCGGCGATCAGGTGCTTGCTCTTGTTCCACGCGAACACGAGCGCCGACAACGCCACACCAATAAAGACCGCGGTCGCGAGGTCGTGCATGAGCACCGTGTACCCCGCGACCGTCAACATGATGATCACGTCGGGGATCGGCACCCGGCGCCAGGTTTGGAGCGTGGTCCACTCAAACGTGCCGATCACGACCATGAACATCACGCCCACGAGCGCCGCCATTGGGACCGCCTCGATCAGCGGGGAGAGAAACAGGATAAACGCGAGCAGCGCGACGGCTGCGGTGATTCCCGACAGCCGCCCTCGTCCGCCGGCTTTCACGTTGATGAGCGACTGCCCGATCATCGCGCAGCCGCCCATACCTCCGAACAGGCCGCAGGTCACGTTGGCGACGCCCTGGCCGACGCACTCACGGTTGCTTCGGCCGCGCGTGTCGGTGAGCTCGTCGATTAGCGTGAGCGTCATCAGCGACTCGATCAACCCGACGCCGGCGAGGACGAGCGCGTACGGAAAGATGATCCAGAGCGTCGCCCAGGTCGCCGGGGGCATCTCGAAGTCCCACCAGGCAGGCCGAGGCAGGCCGCCGGCGATGCCAGTCTGCTCCGCGTCGACCGTCGCGACCGCCTCACGGACCTCCGATTCGGAGAGCGGGGCGATGGGGCCGGTCCCATTGGGAGCCGCGCCAATGCCCTCCGGAAGCGCCGACGCGGCGGACGCGAGGAGCGCCAGGTCTTTCTCGCGCTGAGCGGCGGTCACCGCCGCGGCGCGCGTGCTGTCAACGAGCATGTCGCCGACCGTGAGCAGCGGGCGAGAGCCAGGAGCGTCGGCGTCACTCTCGCGGCCGTCCGCGGAGGCGTTGACCATGAACGCCGCGAGCGACACCACCACAATCGCGGCCAGCGAGGCCGGTACCACCCGCGTCAAACGAGGAAGGAACGCGATGATCGCCATGGTGATCGCGACGACACCCAGCATAAGCCACAGCCGAGATCCTTCGAGCAGCTCCATAGAGCCGTCGCTGCCAAGCGTCCGAAAGCTCCCGAACTGCGCGATCAGGATGACAACCGCCAGCCCGTTCACAAAGCCCAGCATCACCGGGTGCGGCACGATTCGAATGAAGCGCCCGAGCTTGCAGAGCCCGACGCCAACTTGGATGAGCCCACAGAGCACGACCGCGGGAAAGAGGTACCCGATGCCGTGGACCGCCACCAGCGACACCACCACAACGCCCATCGCGCCCGTGGCGCCCGAGATCATTCCCGGTCGGCCTCCGAGCACGGAGGTCACGAGGCAAATGATGAACGCCGCATACAAGCCCACAAGCGGCGGCACGCCCGCGAGAAACGCGAACGCCACCGCCTCGGGAACCAGCGCCAACGCGACGGTGAGTCCCGACAGGATGTCGGCCTTGGGAGAGCCACTGAGCCCCGACCTGAGGTTGATGACGGGGAGGCCAAAGGTCAGGAGCTTGGGCAATCGGATCTTGGTCTCGGGCATTGAGTTCTCGAGGGCGTCAAATGTGTGCGGGATCAAAGCACGGTCCGGAGGTTCCTTCGCCGCCGCCGAAGTCCTTCGCCGGAGGTTGGAAGCAACCGCGAGGCGTCGACGCCTCGCCGACGCCGTGAGGCGGCAAGCGTAGACCGGGCGTGACCACAGAATCCAGATCGCTCGACGCTGCATGAGACCCCACGCCCAGGCGTGTTGGCATGCAGCGTGATCAGCCGGTCGCTCCTTGTGGTGTCCACCAAATGGCGTAGCCGAGCGCCAGACGTCAGGGCGCCCGGGCGTCCCGCGATCGCCAAGGCACTCCGATCCAAAGCGACTTTAAAGGCCACGAGTAGGCCGCTCAGCGATCCACTCCGACACGGCGCCATGAGACCTGCTACGACCGCTCGATTCGATCGGCGGCCCCCCCGCGATCATCCGGCGGACGCCGTTTCGAGAATCGCTCTCCCGGTCGGCGTCGCGAGCCATGCTTGAGGTACACCCGCCTCGCCTCCCGCTTCGCCGCCTCGGCTCCTCGACGGGCGAAAATGCGATCTCTCGCCAGCGCGTAGGCGGTCGGGTGGTCCACGATCGGCGGCGGGTAGTCACGCCCGATCACGCAGCCAGCCATGTGCTGCGTCATCGTCGGCATCTCCCATGGCGTGGCGAGGTGCTCGTCCGGCACGCTCTCCAACTCCGGCGCCCATCGACGGACAAACATGCCGCTCGGATCCTGGTCCGTCTGCTGCTTGATCGGCGAGTAAATTCGGATCGTGTTGATGCCCGTCACGCCCGACTGCATCTGGCACTGGCTGTAGTGGATGCCCGGCTCGAAGTCGGTG
>JBCAXI010000161.1:0-6454 GCA_038534175.1 Planctomycetota bacterium
GTGAGCGATGTTGCTGCGCCACAGGCCGATGGGCAGAAAGTCGCGTGCGATCGCGAACGCGATGATCCACCAGCTCGGGATGATGACGATGCCGAAGAGCCAGAGGACCTTGATGCGCGTTTTGGGGAAGAGCACCAGGTAGGCGCCCGTGACCGCCGCGACGCCGCCCGAGGCGCCGATCACGGCGTAGAAGCTGAACGTCAGATGGACCAGCCCCGAGACGATGACGCCGCCGAGGTAGAACGCGAGGAAACCAACGCGTCCGAAGCGATCCTCGACGTTGGGACCCATGACGTACAGGAACAGCATGTTGAACACGAGGTGCAGCGTGTCGGCGTGCAAGAACCCATAGGTCACAAGCGTCCAGAATTCTGAGCCCAGAAACGCGAGATCGCCGCCGGAGGCGAGCACGAACGGCGCGAACGCGTCGGCGTCCGTGAATCGACGGGCATAGGCCTGCGCGACGAAGACGGCGGCGTTGATCGCGATCAGCGCGTAGACGAGCAGGGTCGGTCGTTCGAGCGGGCGGTCTGTGCCAAGTGGGATGAACAAGAGCGGATTCTAGTCGTTAAGGCGTCGCGTGCAGGCGCTCGCGTGGCCGGTGCGACCCGGCCCCGCTACAGTCCTGGCGACGGGCGCGTGGTGGCGTCCGATGCACGAACGAACCCTCTCTCGCGACGCCATCGGAACCCCACTCGGACCGAGGCGCTTTGGAAGGTGATCGATGACCGACTATGCCAAGGGCCTGGCGGGTGTGGTGGCCGCCGAGACCGAGATGTCCTTTATCGACGGCGAGAAGGGCGTGCTCGAGTACGTCGGCATCCCCATCGGCGAGCTGAGCGGCAGGTCGACCTTCGAGGAGACGGTGTTCCTTCTTTGGAACCGGCGTCTTCCGAAGCGCGGCGAGCTCGACGCGTTCAACAAGAGCCTGCGTCACGCCTACGAGCTGCCCGCGGGCATGGACACTCGCTTGCTCAGCCTGCCGATGAAGGCCCACCCGATGCACGTGCTCCGCACGATGGTGTCGGCTCTCAGCCTGCATGATCCTGAGCCGAACAGCATCGAGCTGGACGACGTCCGCGCCAAGGCGCTCAACATCCTCGGGCACGCGCCGACGATCATCGCGTACTTCGACCGCTACCGCCGGGGGCTGCCGCTCGTGCACCCGCGCAAGGACCTCTCGTTCTCGGCGAACTTCCTCTACATGCTTAACGGCGAAGAGCCCACCCCCACCATGGAGCGGGCGTTCGACATCTGCATGATCCTCCACGCCGACCACGGCTTCAACAACTCGACCTTCACCGCCAAGTGCATCATCTCGACGCTCTCGGATCTCTACTCGGCGATCACCGGCGCGATCGGCTCGCTCCGCGGTCCGCTGCACGGCGGCGCCAACGAGGGGGTCATGCACATGCTCAACGAGATCCCCAGCGTCGAGGACGCCGAGGCGTACATCATGGGCAAGCTCGAGCGCAAAGAGAAGATCATGGGCTTCGGACACCGGGTCTACAAGGCCAAAGACCCGCGGGCGACCGACCTCCAGAAGCTCGCCAAGCAGCTCGCCGAGGACACCGGCAACGCCGACCTCTACGCCAAGAGCCACCGGATCGAAGAGGTCATGGAGCGCGAGGTCGCGGCGAAGGGCATCTACCCCAACGTCGACTTCTACAGCGCCACCACGTACCACTGCATCGGGCTGGACCTCGACCTGTTCACACCCATGTTCACGATGAGCCGCATCGGCGGCTGGAGCGGGCACGTGCTCGAGCAGCTCGGCGACAACCGCCTCTTCCGCCCCGCGGCGGCGTACGTGGGCCCGCACGAGCAGCCGTACACGCCGATCGAGAAGCGTTGAAAACAACAGGCGCCTGAGACTTGGGACCGGGCACTAGTGCCCGAGTCGCTGCAAGAGACCATCCATGAGCAGTCGCTGACGCGCCTCGTCTCCGGGGCGCGCTTTCACGCGCACCCGCGTCGCGTCGCCGAAGCCGCGGGACGAGATCCAGATGGCCTCATAGAACCGAGCGCCGGGGCGTTCGCCCTGTATCTCCCCGCGCTCGTCGGTGAGTTCTCGCTCGACCACGCTGTAACCGTGATCTCGCAGCGCGAGCTCTCCCGCCGCGAGCGCCGCGCGGGGCTCGATCGCAGGATCCAGGTACGCCTCGGCCGTGTCGACGAAGAACGTGACCATGACCGGGCGAGCGTCGCCCTGCATGATCTCGGTGGCGCCGCGGCAGCCGATGCCCGCCGCGCACGCCAACACCGTCACGAAAGCCAGCCGCAAGGTGCGCTCATTCATGGGCGCCGTCTCCGAGCCACCGTCCCATATCGAGATCGTCCAGCGAGAGCCGCCCACGCCACTCTTCAAGGGCCTCCAGCAGCACGGGATCGATCGGGCCCGGGTCCGCTGGCGGGCGGAGGGGCGTGGATCCGGCCGATTCTGCGGGATCCGGCGAGGTCCTGGCCGACTCGGAAGGGCTCCCGGCCGGCTTCGAATCGGCTCGCGCTGCGTCATGCTTCGGATCAACGCGATCTAGATACTCGCGATCCGGAGCGTCGGGATCTGGAGCGTCGTGCAATTGCTCGAGCTGCCTTCGGACGTGGTCGCGATCGAGGCCGAGGGCGTTGGCAATGTCGTCGACAAGCTCGGGCCCGACGTCGAACGTCCGGAGCCAGGCCGAGACGCGGTCTTGGGCCAGCGGGATGGCCTTGGCGAACTCGGGGTACGGGCTGGCGCGGCCACGCTGGTGGTCGGCTGCTAGACCCCGCAGAAAGTCATCGCTCGGGAGAACCCCCGCCCGCCGCTTCCGGGCGGCTCGCTGGATCCGTCGATCGTTCGACACCACGGTCATGCGTCGCGCCGCGGAGTGATCGAACAGCAACTGCTCGATCAAATCGTCGGCCTCGCGTCCGGGCCCTGCGTACGCAACCCGAACATCATCGAAATCGGTTCGCACGGGTCCACGCCCACGCCAGGGGCGGCCCGGGGGCGTGCCATCGCAGACAAGCAGCGCCGGATCGCGAGCGTGGCGGCTAGCCCGAATGAGATCAGCGAGTCCTTCCACGTCGAGCCCTGCCAGATCGGGGGGCAGGACGCCCGTGACACCGAGCACGTTGTAGGTGTCCACGACGAGCACGCGGGCTCCTTGAACTCGCCCGAGCCTTGACCGTGCTCCGAGGCGGGCCTTTACTGTCGACCCCAGCCAGGCTGGCGTGGGGCACGGTATGTCCCCCGGGCCCGCGAGAAGGGCCGCAGAGCACGGAGTTCAACGGATGTCGATCCGGATCAAGGCGCGTGGTGGCGAGTCGGTGGAGCAGATGATGCGCCGCTTCAAGAAGCTCTGCGAGAAAGAGGGCCTGACGAAGGACATCAAGCGCAAAGAGTTCTTCGAGAAGCCGAGCGAGCGGAAGCGTCGCGCGATGCGCAAGAGCGAGAATCGGCGTCTTAAGACCGAGCTCACCCGCTGATTTTGACGGCATCTTGACTCCTGGTCCCGGCCGACGCTCGCGTCGGCCGGCTGTCTTTTTGTTCCGGCGCGTTACGCCAAGGGGCTCGCCCGGTGGGCGGCGGAACGAACGCCGGGTACACTCCGCTCCCACTTTTGCGGGTGGGCCGACGCGCGCTTCTGCGGGGAGCGGCATCGGGATCGCTGTTGAACGCCAACCGAGCTCGAAACGTGGGCGCGATCGCCTCCTCCCGAGCCGGTGAGAAGGACCCCACGCAATGCCAACAACCGACCTCCTCACGCTCGCTTCCTTCAGCGATATCCACTTCTTGTATTGGCTCGCGCCGGTGGGCGCGATCATCGCGCTCGTCATGGCGTTCGTGTTCTCCGGCACCGTGATGAAGCGGTCCGAGGGCGACGCCGAGATGATCCGCATCGCCCAGGCGGTGCGTGAGGGCGCGATGGCCTATCTCGTGCGGCAGTACAAAGTCGTCGCGGGTGTGTTTGTCCTGCTGCTCGGCTTTCTCGCCCTCATGGTCGCGCTGAACCTGCAGGACGCGCTCAGCCTCATCGGCGTGCCGATCGCGGGCCTGTTCAGCGGCCTCTGCGGCTGGTTCGGTATGAAAATGGCGACCAACGCCAGCGCCCGCACCGCCAACGCCGCCAAGCAATCGCTCAACGAAGGCCTGACCGTCGCCTTCCGCTCTGGCGCCGTCATGGGCCTCGTGGTGGTTGGCTTCGCGCTGTTCGACGTCTCGGTCTGGTTCATGGTGCTCAACCTGCTCGACATGGGCGGGATCGCCGAGATCACGACCGTGATGCTCAGCTTTGGCATGGGCGCCTCGACGCAGGCGCTCTTCGCCCGCGTGGGAGGCGGCATCTACACGAAGGCCGCGGACGTCGGCGCCGACCTCGTCGGCAAGGTCGAGGCTGGCATTCCGGAAGATGACGCCCGCAACCCCGCCACCATCGCCGACAACGTGGGCGACAACGTCGGCGACGTCGCCGGCATGGGCGCCGACCTGTACGAGTCGTACTACGGCTCCATCCTCGCGACGCTCGCGTTGGGCGCCGCCGCGGCCTTCGCGACCGTCGGCCTCAGCGAGAGCGAATCCACCGCGTTCGCCTTCAAGCTCGCCGCGGCGCCACTCGCGCTCGCAGGCATCGGCATTCTCTGCTCGATCATCGGCATCTTCACCGTCAAGGCCAAGGAGGGCGCTAGCTTCGCGCAGCTCCTCAAGGGATTGCACAAGGGTGTGTACGTCGCCTCGGCCCTGATCATTCTCGCCGCCGGCGGCATTCTGTGGTTTATCTTTAACGGCGAAACCGCCCTTACCGAGGCTGGCACCACCTGGTGGCGGCTGGCCCTGGCGATCGCGACCGGGCTGATCGCGGGCAACGTGATCGCCATCGCGACCGAGTACTACACGAGCTACGAGCACAAGCCCACGCGCACCATCGCCGAGCAAGCGCTCACCGGACCCGCGACCGTCATCATCTCCGGCATCGCAGAGGGCATGAAGTCGACGTGGGCCTCGCTCATCGTCGTTGTCATCGCCATCCTCGCGGCGTTCACCCTCGCGGGCGGCAACGAGAACTTCCTCATGGGTCTCTACGGCGTGGGCATCGCGGCGGTCGGCATGCTCTCCACGTTGGGCATCACGCTCGCGACCGACGCCTACGGCCCAATCGCCGACAACGCCGGCGGCAACGCCGAGATGACCGACCAGCCCCCGCTCGTCCGTGAGCGCACCGACATGCTCGACAGCCTCGGCAACACAACCGCGGCGACGGGCAAGGGCTTCGCGATCGGCTCGGCCGCGCTCACCGCGCTGGCCCTGTTCGCCGCCTACATCCAGATCGTCCAGACGCAGATCACCACGCAGGCCGAGACCTTTGTGGAGAAGGGCTCATTCTCCGCCCCCGCCGACACCGCCTCGCCCTACGCCGTCTACGAGGGCTACCGCAAGTTCGCGGTCATCATCCCCCCCCACGAGCACGACGGCGTGCAGCATGAGCAACAGATCGACGGCGCCATGTTTATCCCGTTTGGCCAGAGCGGTCGCGCCCTGAACGGCTTCGAGAAGGGGCAGGTCTTCTCGATCCACGCCGACGGCGAGGATCACCACGACCACACGGGTGCCCTCGCGGCCCAGCATCTCGAGGAAGCCGACCGGTACACGATCCACAACGCCGCGGGCGACGCCATCACGCTGGTCTCCGCGCGTCGAGGCTCGATCCAGGACGTCCTCGCGTTCTACGACGTCAGCCTCGCCAACCCCCGCCTGCTTGGCGGCATCTTCATCGGCGTGCTCCTGGCGTTCCTGTTCTGCGCGTTGACGATGAACGCGGTGGGCCGCGCGGCGTATGCGATGATGGCCGAGTGCCGTCGTCAGTTCGGCAAGATGCGCGAGGCTTTCCGCGCCCAGGGCATGAGCGAGGACGACATCGCCGACCCCATGAAGTGGCCCAAGCAGGTCACCCACGAGGGCGTCGAGTACCCCGAGTACGCCAAGTGCGTGTCGATCTCGACCGCAGGCGCACAGAAGGAGATGATCATCCCGGCCGTGCTGGCGATCGTAATCCCGATCGTGGTCGGCCTCGTGCTCTCCGTGCCGGGCGTGATGGGCCTGCTCGCGGGTGGGCTGACCTCCGGCTTCGCGGTCGCGGTGTTCATGGCCAACGCTGGCGGCGCTTGGGACAATGCCAAGAAGCTGCTCGAGTCCTACGGCCGCATCAGCGCCACCGACTTTGTCAATGACGCCGAGACGCGCAACAAGGTGCCCGAGGCCGTTCGTGAGTCGCTCATGGCTCGCGCCGAAGAGATGGTCCGAACCGGTCACGGCGAGGACTACATCTACGGCAAGGGCTCCGACGACCACAAGGCGACCGTCGTCGGTGACACCGTGGGCGACCCCTTCAAGGACACCTCGGGCCCCAGCCTCAACATCCTCATCAAGCTGATCTCAATCGTCTCGGTGGTGTTCGCCGGGCTCGTGGTCGCGTAC
>JBCAXI010000162.1:0-6448 GCA_038534175.1 Planctomycetota bacterium
CCTGCTGCTCGATCCGATCAAGAACGTGACCGAGGTGGCGCGCAAGCGGCTCAAGGCGCTCGAGCAGTACGCGATGCTGGGCGCTGGTTTCAAGATCGCGATGCGCGATCTGGAGATTCGAGGCGCCGGCAACCTGCTCGGCGCCGAGCAATCGGGGCACATCGCCGCCGTCGGCTACGAGATGTACTGCCGCCTGCTCGACGAGGCCGTGAAGGGCCTGCGTCGCGAGCGGACGGAGCGTCCCAGCCAAACGACGATCGAGATTGGTGTCTCGGGCATGATCCCGCGCGTGTACATCCCATCGGAGACGCGTCGGCTCGAGGCGTATCGGCGCCTGGCGGTCGCCGAGTCGCCCGACGCGGTTGATCAAGTGCTCGCCGACCTAACCAGCGCCTACGGCGAGCCGCCCTCGGCGACCGCACGGCTCGTGGAGCTGGCGCGGCTGCGGGTCGCCTCGGCGCGTCTTGGCATTCGGGCGGTCGTCGTGCGCGGGCCCGACGTGGTTTTCCGCACGGATGGCCCCGACGCGGTCGCCGAAGCGCTCGCAGGTGCGCAGGGCCCCGTGCGGGTGCTCGCGCCGGAGTCGCGCGACGTCTCCACGCCACTGCACGAGGTGTACTACCGGCCGCCGAAGGCGTACTTCGAGCCCGACACGCTCATGCGAGTGCTGGAGCGACGGTTCTTAGCGGCGCCCGCGGTCTCATCCGCCTCGGGTCCCTCCGACGAGACGATGGTCGCGGGCTAAGATCCTCTTCCCCCTCACGCAGAAGCGCCACGATCGCAGGCCGCTCGCGACGCGGGTGGGATCCGGAGTTCGAGTTGGCCTCTGCCATTGGCAATCCAGGATCGAGTCAGCCCGACCCCTCGTCGGGGCGGACGCTGACGCGGCGCATGGCCGACCTCAAGCGACGCCTGATTCGCGAGGCGACCAGCGCGATCCAGATGGTCGAGCGGAGCATCGAGATCTTGTGGGCGCTCGATCACGAGGCCGCGGCCGAGCTGCGCCGTCGCGACGAGCGCATCGATCAGGAGGAGGTCGAGATCGAGGCCGAGTGCTTCGAGATCCTCGCGCTGCACAGCCCGGTGGCCCGCGACTTCCGCGCGCTCGCGTTCATCTTGAAGGTCAACGCCGACGTCGAGCGGGTCGCCGACCACGCCTGCTCGATCGCGAAGGTCTCCACGCACATCACGGGCCCGATCGAGTGGCCGACCGCATTGCGCGAGCTCGCCCAGCGCGTGCCGGTGATGTGCCACGAGCTGTTGCGCGTGGTGCTCGACGAGGACGTCGAGGCCGCTCGGCTGCTCGTGCGGGGCGACCAGACCATCGATCAGATCGATAAGGAGCTCTTCGGCGAGACGGTCGCGCTGATCACGCGGGACGGGACCGACGTCGGCGCGGCCAACGGCCTGCTGATCTACCGCGTCGGCCGAGAGCTCGAACGCGTCGGCGACCTGATGGCCAACGTCGCCGAGGAGCTTGTCTACCTCGCCACCGGCACGATGATTCGGCACGAGAGCCACACGAAGCCCAACACGGGGCCCGACCGCCGCCCGCCCACCGCTTGACCCGCGTGGCATACTCCGCAGTGGAGTGACGCCATGCCACTGATCACCATCGCTACGGTTTGCCTTGTTCTGGGCGTGGTGTTGTTGCTGTGGGGCCGGGCCGGTCGGCGTCTCGATGACCACCCCGTCTGCCGTGGGTGTCGGTTCGATCTCGTGGGCGTCTGGGCGACCGACCAGACCGACACGCTCTGCCCCGAGTGCGGCACCGACCTGGGCGATCGCGGCGCGGTGCGCGTCGGCAACCGCCGACGCCGCGGCGGCGCCATGGTCACTGGTGGGGTCTGCCTGGTGGCGGCGATGGTGGTGGGGGCGCTGGGTGTGACGCGATCGGTCTCGACCTCGCAGCTCTACGCCTGGGCGCCGACGTGGTTTCTGGCGTCCGAGCTGCTCGCGATGGACGCGGACCGCGCGCCGCTCGCCGCGGGCGAGCTCGACCTGCGCATCCTCGACCAATCGCTCGCGGGCGAGCCGCTCGTGGAGTTGGTCGATCGCATTCTCGACACGCAGTTGGCGGCGCGCGAGTCCGGCGGGCGTTGGCTCAGCGAGCTCGGCGACGTCGTTTTGTCCGCCCGCGGCGCTGGCCACCTGGATGACGAGCGCATGGTGAGGTTCATCCAACAGTCGGCGTCGTTCACACCGGGCGGGCGGTCGAGCGTGCACGAGGGCGCCATGTGGATCAACACGATCGGAACGCGGGCGCCCTTTGGCCCCAGCCACGACCTCGCGATCGCGAGCCTCACGCCCAACGAGGTGCGCTTCGTGCCCATCGACGATCAGGGGCGCCCGCGGTCGGATCGGCCTGTTGAGCCCGAGCCCCCGCTGGGCCCATCGCGGATGTTCTCGCAGCTCGGCGGCGGCAGCTCGGGCTCGGTTGGCATCCACCAGACCATCGGTCGCCCGCCGGGGCGATACCGCGTGGAGACGGATTGGCGTATCGGCCTGCACGCGGACTTCGCCGCGGCCGCGCGGGACGACGCCGAGCCGATCGGTCTTGTAGAGGTCACGCTCTCGCACGTGCTCGAGATCGTGGACGCCGACGTGCAGCTCGTGAGGCTCGTGCCGGATCCCGCGCTCAAAGACGACGTGCGTGCGGCGATCGAGATCAGCAACGCCCGCGTTGAGGCGTGGGACGCCGGCGCGGCCCTGAACATGACGCTCATGGTGCGCGAGGCGCCGGTCGCGGTCGCGTTTGACGTCTTCTTGCTCCCGTCCGACTCCGCCGAGACAACCCTCGAACCGATGCGGGCCTGGAGCGGCATCGTCGCCAACGCGGGCGCTAATCAGGGCACGGGCGTCGGCGTGCAACTCGACTCACTTGAGCACGCCGAGCGAGTGCTCGGTGGCCCGGGCCGGCCCGTTCGCATCCGATTGACCAGCTCACGTGAGCAGCTCCTGAGATCGTCGAGCGAGATCGAGGAGGCGTGGGCGGGAGCGCTGGAGTTCGTGATCGAGCAGGTGGCCTGGCCTGATCCGTCTGTTGAACCCGGAGAGCTTGAATGAGCGGTGTCTTCGGACTGCTCACCCTCGGCTTCTTCGCGTTGTGCTTCGTCGCGGGCATCGTGCTCCTCGCCCGCGGCCTCCACGGCAAGCGAATCAACGATCGTCCGATCTGTCGTCGCTGTGGCTTTGATCTCGACGGCGCATGGACCTCGCGCAGCGACGACGCGCCGCCTTGCTCCGAGTGCGGCGCGGATCTCACGCTTATCGGCGCCGTCAGGCGAGGCGAGTACCGCAGGCGTCCGCTCACCATCGCCGCGGGTGCGCTGCTGCTCGCCATGGTCGCCTCGTCCATCGGCTTCACGTGGCTCGGTTCATCGACATCCGGGCTAAGTCTCACGCCGACCTGGCTGCTTCGGATGCAGTTGGATGACTACCGATCGCACAACGCCCACCGGGCGGCCCGCGAGTTGATGACGCGCCTCGCCCGCGGCGACATCCGCCCCTCGACCCAGCGCGACATCGCCGATGACGTGCTTGAGATCCAGCGAGCGGCCATGGAGAACGAGGACGGATGGCAAGAGGCGTTAGGTGATCTGTTTCTTGCGATCCGCGCTACGGGCGGCGTGGGCGATGAGCGCTTCGCGACGTTTGCCAGACAGGCCATCGACTTCGTAGCGGCGATTCCGGCCAAGATTCGCCCCGACTGGACTCTGCGCCCGGGCGTGTGGGCGAGAACCCACCGCGGCGCCACAAGCGAGTTCATGTGGCTCGCGGTCGACGACGCCGAAGAGCGGATCGTGCGGATGGACGGCGATACCGAATCGCCGGTCGCCAGTCTCGGCGCCGAGGCCAACCGTCGGATCGACGCGTTCGCGGTCGCCATCGGGCCCGAGTCGTCGCGACCACTCGCGGGCGGGATGAGGGTGACCGCATTGGAGACCGGCCAGCACGCGTACGAAGTCAGGGCGAACGCCGCGTTCTTTGAGCGCGAGCCAACCAACAATCTAGATGATCGGCCGATCGACACGATCGAGGTCGCGCTGCGGCAGCATTTCGAGGTGGTCGGCTACGACACCGAGATCGTGCAATGGAATCGCGACCCGGCGGAGTCCAAGGCGGTCCGCGACGCGATCCGCGTCACCTCGGTGAGTGCGAGCGTGGATGGAGACGGCGTGTTGGTCAATATTCAGGTGCGCGTGGATGATCCACCGGTCGGCGTCGGGGGGTGCTTCAACGTGGGGATCGAGGGCGCCACGGGGCCGTTTGGCCAGCGTCGGTGGACCCCCTTGATGTTCCACGGCCGATCCTCGGACTCCCAGCGGCAAAGCGAGCACTCGTCCCACCCGGTGCGATTCCCGACACACGTCGCGGCGCGGCGTGCTCTCGGCGATCAACTCACAGGGCCGGTCACGATCCGGTTCGAGCCATCTGAGTTTGCCTACGCGCACGCATGGACATGGCGACGCCCACGCTCGCCATGGGGCGAAGCCATCGAGGTGGTGGTGGAACGTGTCGAGGTTGGGCGTCGCCGATCGCGCTAACTGTTGACCTCATGCTTCCGGACAAGGTCACCCGCCACGGGGATCTCGAAGTCTTCCAGGTACGACTGTGTCACCTCCGACGTGGGCGGCCTCGCCTTTGATGCGTTGAAGAGCATGATCGATCGGAGGAGGTTCTCCGTGTTCCAGTCGCGCTGGAGTCTGCTCGCCGAGCGATGCACGCTGGAGACGTCGAAGCCTGTCGCATTGAGCCAGCCGAGCACGCACTCAGTGTTCGGGACGAACCAGTTGTTGGTTTGCTTGATGAAATGCTCGGATGCGAAGCCGCAGAGCGGCAGCTCGTTGAGCGTATCGACCGACATAATCGGCCCGTGCGTGTCCTTGTGCGTCACGACGTTCTCCATCGTGATGCGCTCGAGATCGCACCCCTGTTGGCAGCTCTCGTCGTGATTGTGGAACCAGCGGTCGATGGTGGTGCCGCCGCCGAGCAGCAGGCCGCCCTCGCGGAGCACGGCGTTGATGCGCTCGAGCGCCAGGATGGGGTGCTTGAGGTGGTAGAAGACGCCGAAGTACATCACGGCGTCGAACATGCCGTGGTCTTGTGGGTGCAGGTTGTAGACGGTTTGGCGGACGTGGCGCACGTCGGATCCGCGGCACTCGCGGACGATGTTGAAGCCACACAGATCGGGATCGGCGATGTCGAACGCCACCACCTCGGCGCCAAGGTCCTCGAGCAGGAACGTCAGCGAGCCGGTGAACGCGCCGATGTCGAGCACACGCTTTCTGGCAAACCACGACGGGTCGACGCCGAGCACGTCGAACCGCTTGCGAAAGTCGATCCCCTGGGCCCCCGGCGTGAAGACGCCCGAGCCCGGCACGATCTCGAATCGGTGATACCAGCTCTGCTTCGGGCGTTCCTGAACTCGTCGATCAAACTCCTCCTGCGTGATCCCTGCGCGGTGCTTGTGTGGGAATCCATATCGCCTGACTCCATGATGCGTTTGGCTAGGCCTGGCGTCGGCTTGATCGCTGGACTCCTGAGGTCCGGATTCAATACCTGACGTGTGCTGGGTCCCGTGCGTTCGCGACGGGGCTGTTCAGACGCGAGCCGGCTCGGGAAAGCGCGCGTCGGGCGTCGGAATGCTACCAACAGCGCGTTGCTGTTGGCGGGCGCTCAGGCGGCTACAAAAAAGAACAAGGCCCCGCCGCGAGGACGGGGCCTTGTGATTGAACAATTGGGTGAGCTTCCCCGAGCGTTGCCGCTCGGTTCTTCGCCTCGTCGAACGCCGATGGCCAAGCCCTGGCCTGTGGTGTTCGAAGTTCCGTGCGCGAGACGCGGACGGACATGGCGAGCGAGAGTGGGTTCACTTGCCCGCTGGAGATCGCTCTCCGGGAATCGTTATGAGCGGTTGTGCTCCGATTCCGCTGGCGGGTCTAAGGAAATCCCTTAGAAAGGAGGTGATCCAGCCGCAGGTTCTCCTACGGCTACCTTGTTACGACTTCGTCCCAGTCACCAGTCTCGCCGTAGGCACCCCTGAGATAGGGCGACTTCGGGCGCTCCCAGCTTCCATGACGTGACGGGCGGTGTGTACAAGGCTCAGGAACGTATTCACCGCAGCGTAGCTGATCTGCGATTACTAGCGATTCCGGCTTCAAGCAGGCGAATTGCAGCCTGCTATCCGAACTGGGGCACGGTTTTTGCGATTTGCTCCCCCTCGCGGGCTCGCGTCGCTCTGTCCGTACCATTGTAGCACGTTTGCATCCCTAGGCGTAAGGGCCATGAGGACTTGACGTCATCCCCACCTTCCTCCGGTTTGTCACCGGCAGTCTCGTTAGAGTCCTCGCCATGACGCGTTAGTAACTAACGATAGGGGTTGCGCTCGTTAAGGGACTTAACCCGACACTTCACAGCACGAGCTGACGACAGCCATGCAGCACCTGTG
>JBCAXI010000163.1:0-6445 GCA_038534175.1 Planctomycetota bacterium
GACATGACGGCCGAGGGGACGCTGCACGGCGTGCACCCGCGAAGGCCGACGGGGGAGTTGGGACCGCCGATTTAAACGAGCGCGAGTGCCGAGTCGCCGGCGTGAAGCGGACGTGATGCTTGAAGAAGCGTTCATGGTGCGCGATCGCGGGGTATGTCGCGGGATGGCCGCATCTCGCGGCGGGCGTTTTCGAACCGCTCTCGCCGGCGTTGGCATCGCCATGCGCCGGCGTTGAGGTCCCGCGGTCGTTCAAGACCGATGTCGGGGCCCGGAAAGGAAAGTGGCATGGCAAGCGACCACACGAAGACGTGGCCCGATCTGGCGATCGGCCTGTACGACCGTCTCACCGGGCGGAACGCGGAGATCAAGTACCAGTTCGAGGACATGCACATCAAGATTCCCAGCGGCACCGGCGCGAACGCCGAGCACGCCGAGTGGGTGCTCGATGGCGCGTTGACCATCAGCACGCGGGACGGATCCAGCGGCCCAAACTGACGGTGGTCGGGCGTCTCGGCGGCTCGCTCGACGGCGTGCCGATGACCGCGGAGGCGTCCGGCCAGAGCATCACGGTGCGGCTTCCGCTCAGGCCTCGCGCGGTGCGCGGGCTTATGCGCTCACGCGGCGCGCGTCACTCGTTCGATCGGTTTGGTGCGTCCGCGCCACGCGTCGGTCTATCCATCCGCGTTCGGCTGGGCTTCCTGACCGTGGCAACTGTGTCGGTCTGAGTCGCGTTGGCGTTCGGTCTGAGGCCTTGGCATGAAGATCCTGCTCACAGGCTCGACGGGGTACATCGGCGGGCGGTTGGCCCCGTTGCTGTTGCATCGTGGGCATGAGGTGGTCTGTCTCGCGCGTACGCCGCGAAAGCTTGATGCCCGGGCGTGGGCGAGCGACCCGCGCGTTCGAATCGTTGAGGGCGATGCGCAGGACGCCGATGCGGTCGCCGAGGCGATGCGCGGCTGCGACGCGGCGTTCTACCTGATCCACGCGATGGAGGCCGGTCAGCGTGATTTTGCGGAGCGTGATCGAGTTCTGGCGAGCTCGTTCGCCGAGGCGGCCGCGCGGAGCGACCTTGGGCGGATCGTCTACCTGGGCGGGCTCGGCGAGCTCGGCACGGGGCTGAGCGAGCACCTGAGGTCGCGGCGCGAGGTGGAGTTAATCCTGCAGGGCAGCGGGAGGCCAACGACGACGTTTCGCGCGGCGATGATCCTGGGCTCGGGCTCCGCTTCGTTCGAGATTTTGCGATATCTCGTCGAGCGGCTGCCGGTGATGGTGACGCCCAAGTGGGTGAACACGCCCTGCCAGCCGATCAGCGTGATCGATGTGTTGGGCTATCTGGTGGACTGTTTGGACGTGCCGGAGACCGCGGGCCGGTGCCTCGAGATCGGCGGGCCCAGGGTGCTGACGTATCGCGAGCTGATGCGCGAGATGGCCGCGCAGCTCGGCCTGCGCACGCGGGTGGTGATCCCGCTGCCGGTGCTCACGCCGAAACTGAGTTCCCTGTGGATCGGGCTGGTGACGCCGGTGAGCCCCTCGATCGCGCGGCCTCTCGCGGAGGGCTTGCGCAACGAGGTGATCGTGCGCGACCACGAGGTGGAGCGGCTGTTGCCTCGAAACACGCTCGAGCCGGTCGAGGCGATCCGCCGGGCGCTGACGCGGATCGGGGCACGGGAGGTGCAGACGCGCTGGTCGGCGGCGGGGCCGGTGCCGGGCGATCCGGACTGGGCGGGCGGGAAAGTGTTTGTCGATGCGCGGCACGTCTCGATCGACGCGCCGGCCGCGGCGGTGTTCGCGGCGGTGTGCCGCGTTGGCGGCGGGCACGGGTGGTACGCGGCCGACGTGCTCTGGCGTGTGCGCGGCGTCATGGACAAGCTGGTGGGCGGGCCGGGTCTGCGACGGGGGCGGCGCGACCCGGAGACGATCGAGTACGGGGAGACGCTCGACTTCTGGCGTGTGACCGACGTGGTGCAGGATCGGCGTTTGGAACTGCGCGCGGAGATGAAGCTGCCGGGGGTGGCCGAGCTCGCGTTCGATATCGAGCCTTCGAGTGGGGCCACGTCGCTCACGATGACCGCGCGGTTCAGGCCCAAGGGGCTGTTTGGGCTGGCCTATTGGTACGGCGTGCTGCCGTTCCACGGCTTTGTGTTCCGCGGGATGCTCCGAGGGATCCGGCGGGCCGCGGAGGCCGACGCCCGTTCGGCGACGGTGGACGCGCCGTCGGCGTGACGTCGGCCCACGCGTGCCGATCGCGCTACCGGTCGAGAGAAGCCATCGGCCCGTGCATCACGGCGTCGCCGCGTTCCGCGAGCCCTAGCTCGGCGAGGCGGATCTCCCGGGCCTCGGCGACGAGTTGGGCCTGCCACCAGGGCGTGTCCATGAGGCCGGCGTAGCGCGCGTCGAACGTATGGAGCGCCTCGATCGGCTTGGCGTCGTGCTCGACGAGATCGACGAGTTGGGCGCGGAATTGCGAGGTGGTGGTCGCGTGCTGGACGTCGGCGTCGCCGTCGAGGGCGAGTGCGAGCTGCTCGATTGGGGCGAAGGCGGCGACGCAGAGGCCGCCGACAGCCAGGATCGTGACGACGCTGGTGGCGGTGTTGAAGAACCCGAACTTGTGAGCTTGAGTGGTCATGGCTGGGGTCCTTTCTGCTGGCCCCACCGTCCACGCCATTCAATGCATTGAGGACATTGATGTCCACTGAAACGGGGCCAAAATTTCGGGGCGATGCCGATTGCTTGCGAGGACGCATCGGTGCCGGTGGCGTCACGGTCCGCGACGGCATGATCTAAGGATCAATTACTATCTAAACGCGATACGCTACCACCTCGGCCGGATCGCCGGCGCGCACTTCGGCGGGGTGTGGGAATAGGCGTCGCTCGATGGGGTGTTGGTGGGTCGTGTCTGAGATGGTCGATCCATCGCGGTGGTTGAGCGCGCACGGGGACGCGTTGTACGCGTATGCGCGGCTGCGGCTGCCGGACGCCGAATCGGCTGAGGACGCGGTGCAGGCGACGCTGTTGGCGGCGCTCGAGCGAGTGGATGGGTATCGGGGGCAGGCGTCCGAGCGGACGTGGCTGGTGGGGATTCTTCGGCACAAGATCGCCGATGCGCTGCGTGAGCGGTACCGCGACGAGCGGCGTCGTGGCGAGCTGGCGCGCGCGCTGGGGTCGGTGGAGGGGGAGTTCTCGGACGGTCGTTGGAGTGAGCGTCGGCCGGCGTGGCGGATGGGTGCCGCGGGGGCGCCGGGGGGTTCGGGGGCGGTGGGGGTTGTGGGGGACGACGAGCGTCGGGAGTTCCGGCGGGCGTTGCTGGCGTGTCTTGACGCGTTGCCTCCGGCGATGCGGGATGTGCTGGTGCTGCGGGAGCTTGAGGAGTTGGAAACCGAGGCGATCTGCGAGGTGCTCGGGATCACGCCGACCAATCTGTGGACGCTCGTGCACCGGGCGAAGGCGAAACTGAGAAAGGAGTTGACGCGGCGTTGGTTCGATCGCGAGGATGCGTCGTCCGGGGCGACGTCTGCGTCGGACACGGATCCATCGGCATGAAGCGGCTCGTGCGGGCAACCTGGCTGGTGTTGACGCTTCGTTGCGAAGAGGCGGATCGCCTGCGGAGCGCGCGGTCCGCGGACGAGCTGACGCCGAGCGAGCGGCTGGCCGAGCGGGTGCACTCGGCGTTGTGCACGTCGTGCCGTCGGGCGCGTCGGCAGATCGAGATGATCGACGAGGCGATGCGTGATCTCCGTCGCGCGGCGGACGAGCCGGGCGAGGTGGCGCCGATGCCGCGCGAGGCGCGTGATCGGATCGATCGCACGCTGCGCGCAAGGCGCGGCGACTCGTCGGGCTGATATTCCCAACTGGGGCGGAAAATAGTTTTTGATTGGTGGGTGCAAGCCGCGAGGGTTTGGCTCGACTCAGCTTGCGAGAGCGTGAGAGAGACGCATCTCCACCCACACTGACCCACCCGTGTCCGAAGCGGAGCGAGTCCACCATGCAACACAAGACCCGAGTCACCGCCCTTGTGGCGGCCGCGATCGCCGCGCCCCTGATGGCGTCGAGCGCCCTTGCCCAGAACGTCGGCGACATCCAGGTGTCGATCACGAATGAGGGCAACAGCGATTTCTTTCTGACGCCGATGTGGTTCGCGTTCCAGAACGGGACGTTTGATCTTTTCGACACGGGCTCGGCGGCGTCGCCGGCGCTCGAGGCGCTGGCGGAGGACGGCATCGTCGACGGGCTGACGGCCGACTTCGCCAGCTCTGGCGTGCCGGGTAACCGGCAGGGCGTCGCGGCGAACGCCGACGGATTCGGCGGCGCGCCCGTGATCGATCCGGGTGAGACGGCGACGGCGTTTGTCGTGCCGATCAACCCGGCGGCGTACCAGTACTTCACGTTCGCGTCGATGGTGATTCCGTCGAACGACACGTTCATCGGCAACGGCGATCCGTTCGCGCATCAGGTGTTCAACGGCGCGGGCGACATCAACGACGCGTCGGGCACGTTCACGATCCAGGTGTTCGGGAGCGATCTCTACGACGCGGGCACCGAGGTGAACGACGCGAACGGCGCGGCGTTCAGCGCGCTCGGCGGGACGTCGAGCGACGAGGGCGGCGTGGTGAATCAGAACGTGGACCTGTCGAACTTCCTCGGCACGCCGACGGCGGCCGGCACGACGATTCTCGATGGCATCGACTCGGGCGAGCTGCTCGCGACGATCGAGATCAGCTTCGTTCCGGTGCCCTCGCCCGCGACGGCGGCCGTGCTGGGCCTGCCGGCGCTGGCGCTGGTGCGTCGCCGACGCTGAGTGTTCTGAGCCTGCTTTCTCTTCTCTGGCGTGCTTTCGAGCACGAATCCGCGCGAGCCTGAGCGTGGGACCGACCCGCACGACGTCCACCGGTCATGGACGTCCGCGGGTCGGTCGTCCATTGGGACCCTGGCAGGTGGTCACTCGTCGTGCTCGAGATCGAAGTAGTCGCGCACGTATCCGGCGATGTCCTCGGCCTTGGTGAGGTGCACGATGTCGAGCAGGCGCTTGAGATCGCGCTGCTTCTTCTCGGCGATCTCCTCGGGGTCGAGGTCGTCGTGGTCGAGCTCGCCGATCTGGGTGTAGCGGCCCATGACGGAGGTCGGCTCGACGACGCCGAGCTTGGCGAGGGTGATGACGGCGTACTCGAGGCGGCGGTCGCCGCGGTTCTTGCCGATGGTGTCGAGGATCAGCTCGTCGACGTCGAAGTCGCTGTGGCCGGATGATTCGATGGCGCTGAACGCGCGCACGAGCAGGTCGGCCGACGGGTTCTGCCAGTCGACGAACGTCTGTTGGATCGCGAGGTCGTCTTGCGAGTAGAGGAGCTTGCACTCGGAGGGCTGGGCGTCGCGGCCGGCTCGGCCGACCTCCTGGTAGTACGCCTCGACCGAGCCCGGGACCTGGGCGTGCACGATGAAGCGAAGGTCGGGCTTGTCGACGCCCATGCCAAAGGCGTTGGTCGCGAGGAGGAGCAGGTTGTCCTTGGGGTCGGCCTCGATGAATCGGCGGTAGACGCGTTTCTTCTGTTGGGGGTCGAGCTTGCCGTGGTAGATCGCGATGGGTCGGTCGATGCGGCGGGCGAGCTCGGTCTCGTAGCGTTCAAGGTCCTTGATGAGGGCGAAGTAGACGATGCCGGTGCCGGGGTTCTCGACGCCCGTGCGCGCGATGGCGGTGAGCTTGTCCTCGTCGTTCCAGACGTCCTCGCTGGTGAGCGTGAGGTTGGGGCGGTCGATGGAGGAGGCGAAGAGGGGCATGGTGTCGCGGGTGGCGCCGAGGACGGTGCGGACGTCGGCGCGCACGGCGGGCGTGGCGGTGGCGGTCAGTGCGATGGTGGGCGGGTGGCCCAGCTGTTGTTTGAAGAGGCCGACGTCCTGGTAGGCGGGGCGGAGGTCGTGGCCCCACTTGGTGACGCAGTGGCATTCGTCGACGGCCAGCAGCTTGACACCCCCTGGGACCCTGCTCAGGGCCTCGGCGAACTCTGGCTTGTGCATGCGCTCGGGAGTGGCGTAGATGAGATCGAACGCGTTATCGGTGAGGGCGCGCTGGCGTGACTCGCGTTCTTTGCGCGAGAGCGTGGAGTTGATGTACTCGGCGCGGACGCCTTTCTTTTTGAGAGCGGCGACCTGATCCTCCATGAGCGCGATGAGCGGCGAGAACACGAGCGTGACACCGGGGCCGTCGCCTGGTGCGTCGAGCGCGAGGGCGGGGAGCTGGTAGCAGAGGCTCTTGCCCGAGCCGGTGGGCATGACGACGAGGGCGTCTTGTTTGTTCATGACGCGGTCGATGATGTCGGCCTGGAGGGGGCGGAGGGCGTCGTGGCCGAAGACGGCTTTGAGGATGTGGTTGGGGTCGTGCGGCATGAGTCGTTGCACGTTAGGAGCGAGGCACTGGGGACTGGGCACGAGGCACTGGCTTTCGATCGGGAGCCAG
>JBCAXI010000164.1:0-6440 GCA_038534175.1 Planctomycetota bacterium
CCGATCCGCGCACACGTCCCGTCACCTTCTCGTTCAACGGCGGCCCCGGCTCGTATTCTGTCTGGCTGCATCTGGGCATCTTCGGACCCAAGCGCACCGCCTACGCCGATCAGGTTGGCCACCCCGGTCCCCCCCCGCACTTCGTCGTGAACAACGACCACGCGCTCCTCGACGAGAGCGACTTCGTGTTCATCGATCCCGTCTCGACCGGCTTCTCGCGGGCCGAGGGCGACGAGAGCCCGAAAGACTTCCACGGCGTCGAATCCGACATCGAGTCGGTCGCCGAGTTCATCCGGCTCTACCTCTCGCGCGAGGGCCGATGGGCCAGTCCGAAGTTCATCGCCGGCGAGTCCTATGGCACCACGCGCGCCGCCGGGCTCTCCTTGCACCTGCTCGAGGAGCACGGCATCGCGCTCAACGGTGTCATCCTTGTCTCCTCCGTGATGAACTTCGCCACGCTCCGATTCGATGTCGGCAACGACCTGCCGTACCCGCTGTTCGTTCCCACGATGGCGGCCACCGCGCACTATCACGAGGCCCTCGACCCCGACACGCAGCGCAAGCCGCTGGTCGAGCACGTGGAGGCCGCCGAACGCTTCGCGATGGAGACCTATCTCCCCGCGTTGGCCGCGGGTTCGGCGATGTCCGAGGACGAGCGGCGTGCGGTCGCGGAGGCGTTGGCGAAACTGATAGGGATCGACGCGGACACCATCGTGCGTGCGAACCTCAGGGTGGGCATGCCGCTGTTTGCCAAGGAGCTCCTTCGCGATCGTCGCCAGACCGTCGGCCGGCTCGATTCCCGATTTATTGGCATCGATCGGAACGCCGCCGGCGACAGCTACGAGTACGACGCGTCCTACGCGGCGATCCAGGCGAACTACACCGGCTCACTCAACGCGTACGTGCGGGATGAGCTCGGGTACACGTCGGACTTGCCGTACGAGATTCTGACGAACGTGTGGCCTTGGTCCTTCGAGCCGGGCGGGAGCAATCGCTACCTGAACGTCGCCGAGCGTCTGCGCGGCGCGATGGCTCGCCAGCCGCACATGCGCATCTTCATCGCGTCGGGGTACTTCGATCTGGCGACGCCGCACTTCGCGACCGACTACACGATCGAAACGCTGCAACTCGAGCCGTCTCTCCGCGGCAACATCGAGACGAAGTACTACCCCGCCGGTCACATGATGTACATCCACGGGCCGAGTCTGGAACGGCTCGGCGAGGATCTCGCACAGTTCTACAAGGGCACGCCGAGGCGGCGGCCATAGACTCACGCGGCCGCGGGGCCCGAGCCACGCTCGGAGGCCTCGCGGTGTTTGGAGGCGGCGGGTGGTTGGCAAGCTGGGGTCTATCTACAAGCTGACGCGAGGGCAGCGCCCGCGATTCGCGGCGGCCCTCGCCGCGCTCGTCGCGGCCTCGGCGCTGCTCTATCTCGCGCCGCTCGTGCCGCAAGCCATCATCGATCAGATTCTGGTCCCGAGATGGACACAGGCCGAGGCGTCCGAGGAGTCCAGCGCGATCGGGACCTGGGTCATCGGTCTGCTCGGCGGCCCCGAGTTCGTCGCGGGCCATCTCTGGGTTGCCGCGGTCGCTGTGGTCGGGCTGACCGGCGCCGCCGGCGTGTTCACCTATCTCAGAGGGCGCTGGGCCGAGCTGGCTTCAGAGTCAGTCGTTCGTGGTGTGCGCGATCGTCTGTATGGGCATCTCCAGCGTCTGCCGGCGAGCTACTACGACGGCGCCCAGACGGGCGACCTCGTGCAACGCGCCACCTCCGATGTCGAGACGCTCCGGGTATTTCTCTCTGGGCAGGTCGTCGAGATCGGGCGTGCCATCGCGATGCTCGTGATTCCGCTCCCGCTCATGTGGGCGATCGATCCGAGGATGACACTCGCCTCGGTCGCGCTGCTGCCGCCCGTTCTGTTCTTCAGCTTCGGCTACTTCGTGCGCATCAAGCGTGTGTTCAAGCAGAAGGACGAGGCCGAGGGCGCGATGACCGCGACCATCCAGGAGAATCTCAGCGGCATCCGCGTCGTACGATCGTTCGCCCGCCAGGACTTCGAGCGCGAGCGTTTCACAAACGTCAACGCGATCGAACGCGACCTGCACCTCCGGGTGTACCTCGCGATGGCTCGGTTCTGGTCGCTCTCCGACGTGCTGTGCTTCGCCCAGAAGGGTCTGGTCGTGGGCGTCGGAGTCTGGCTGCTCGCGAGCGGTGAGCTGGGCGTCGGCGCGTTCTTTTACTTCATCGCGGCGGTGAGCCTGTTTATCTGGCCGGTCCGCATGCTCGGACGGATCCTGACGGACCTCGGCAAGGCCGTGGTCGCGGTCGAGCGCCTGTTCGAGATTCTCGACGCCGAGGAGGAGTCTCAGCCCGAGTCGGCCACGGCGCCCAAGCCGATTCTCGACGGCGCTGTGGCGTTCGATGGTGTGACGTTTGCCTATGGGGCCGGCGAGCCGGTGCTGCACGACGTGCGATTCGATATCCAGTCGGGCGGCACGCTGGCCCTCGTTGGGCCGTCGGGCGCGGGCAAGTCCACCCTGATAACGCTGCTGCTGCGGCTGTATGACCCGACAACCGGACGCGTCACACTGGACGGACGCGACATCGCCGAGATGCCTCGCCCGTTCGTCCGGTCGGCGGTCGCCTCGGTGTTGCAGGAGCCGTTCCTGTTCTCGAAGACGCTGGCCGAGAACATCGCGATCGCCCGCCCGAACGCCCAAGAGGCCGAGCTGCATGAGGCCGCGACGCTCGCGGCGATCCACGAGACCATCGAGGGCTTCGACGACGGCTATGACACCCGCGTCGGCGAGCGAGGCGTGACCCTCTCGGGCGGACAGCGTCAGCGCGTCGCCATCGCGCGTGCGCTCATCCAGGACCCGCCGGTGCTCGTGCTCGACGACGCGCTCTCCGCGGTGGACACCGAGACCGAGGAGGTCATTCTCGACGCGATCAAACGTCGCCAAGGGCGTCGTACCACAATCGTGATCGCACACCGACTCTCGACGCTCATGCACGCCGACCGCATCGTCGTGCTCGAGCACGGCCGCGTCACCCAAGTCGGCGCCCACTCGGAGTTGCGCGACGCCGACGGCTTGTACGCACGCTTGTGGAGGCTGCAGACGGAGATCGAGGACGAGGCGTTCGCGTCCGAGCCAGGTGCCGCCGAGGGGGGCGCCGCGTGACCGAGCCGTACATCGAGGACGACACCTACCACGGCGGGCTGGACCTGGCTCTCTGGGGCCGAATCGTTCGCCATGTGGCGCCGTACCGCGCACTGGTGGGGGGGCTGGCGCTCTGCGGGGTGGTGGTCGCGGCGTTGGAGATCGCGCTGCCGCTCATCACGGCCCGGCTCATCGACACGGCCAAGGCCGCGAGTCTCGCGGGCGCCGAGCCGCCGCGCGAGATGTGGATCTGGATCACGGTCTACCTGCTCGTCGCGTGCGCGATCGCGGGCTGCGTGTACGTGTTCATCGATCTCGCGGGGCGAACGGCGACGGGCGTCGCCTTCGACCTGCGCCAGAAGGGCTTTGCGCGGTTGCAGGAGCTCCCCTTCGCGTACTTCGATCGACGTCCGGTCGGCTGGCTCGTCACGCGTCTCTCGTCGGACTGCGGCAAGATCGCCAACCTCATCCCGTGGGTGAGTCTCGACGTGTTTTGGGGCTCGTGCATGATCGTCGGCATCGCGATCGCGATGGTTGTCATCAATCCCGTGCTCGGTCTGGCGATGCTGGTCATCGTGCCGCCGCTCGCGATCGCCTCGGCGATCTTTCAGTCGAAGCTGCTCAAGAGCAGCCGGCTCATCCGCAGAACCAACAGCCAGCTCACGGCCTCGTTCAACGAGTGCATCATGGGCGTGCGCACGACGAAGGCCCTCGTCCGAGAGGGCCGCAACCTCGACGAGTTCTCCAGGCTCTCGACGTCGATGTTCCGCTGCTCGATGACCAACCACCTCCAGTCGGCGATCTACCTGCCGCTCATGGTCACGCTGACGTCCATCGGCGTGGGCGTGGCGATCTGGCGAGGTGGCGAGGGTGTGCTCGTGGGCGTGGCCGACGACGCGGCCGCCGCGGGCCTCACGCTCGGCGAGCTGGTCGCGTTCATGCAGTTCGCCGGGTTGTTCTCTATGCCCATCCAGGATCTGGCTCGGTGGTTCACCGAGTTGCAGCGGGGCCAGGCCGCAGCCGAGCGCATCCAGTCGCTCATCGACGAGACGCCCGAGATCGCCGACAGCCCCGAGGTGCTCGACGCGATCGAGGCCCAAGTCCGAGTTCCCAAGCCGGGCGCCGCCATCGACGGCGGGCCGGATCGGATTGAGTCCATCGAGTTCCGCGGCGTGGCCTTCCATTACAAAGAGGGCGAGCCGGTGCTGGACGCGTTCGATCTGTCCGTGGCACCGGGCGAGACGCTCGCGCTCGTCGGCCCTACCGGGCATGGCAAGAGCACCATCGTCTCGCTCGCGGCACGGTTCTACGAGCCGACCGGGGGCGAGGTGCTCATCGATGGCGTCGACTACCGCCAACGCTCGCTCGAGTGGTATCAGTCCTCTCTGGGCGTGGTGCAGCAGTCGCCGCACCTATTCAGCGGCACGATTCGCGAGAACATCCGCTACGGGCGGCTCGACGCGACGGACGAGGAGATCGAGGCCGCCGCCCGGTCGGTCTCCGCCCACGAGTTCGTGACTCGGCTCGAGGCCGGCTACGACACCAAGGTGGGCGAGGGGGGCGCCAAACTCTCGGTCGGTCAGCGCCAGCTGATCTCGCTCGCCCGAGCGCTCCTTTCGGATCCGAAGGTGGTGATCATGGACGAGGCGACCTCGTCCGTGGACACCGAGGCCGAGGGCGTGATTCAGGTCGCCATCGAGCGGCTGCTGGAGAACCGCATCGCGTTCGTGATCGCCCACCGGCTCTCGACCATCCGCTCGGCGGATCGAATCCTGGTCATCGAGGACGGCCAGATCGCCGAGGCGGGCACGCACGCCGAGCTTATCCGCCTCCGCGGGCGTTATCGGTCGCTGTACGAGCGCCAGGCCGCCCAGGAGGTGGCCCGCTGACCGCGTCCGCCCACGCGCGGGCTGGCTGATGGGGTGGCGCCGGTTGTAACGCGTGATCATCAGAACCCGAGGCTCGGCGTGATGGCGTCGGTGCGCGCTCGCCTCGTATCGTGTGCGATGACGAGCGGCGAGGGACCAACCAGGGATCGGAGCGCGATGGGTGAGGACGCCAGCACGGGGGCCGGCGCGCCCGCAGACACCGTGCGTCTCGAGTCGGGCCAACGCCCGGTCGACGACCTCGGCCCGAACGACTTGGGTGGGTACCGCGTGCTGGGTGTGCTCGGTCGCGGCGGGTTCGGCGTGGTGTACCTTGCCGAGCAGCTCGAGCCGGTTCGGCGACGAGTGGCGATCAAGGTCATCAAGCCTGGCATGGACTCGGAAGCGGTCGTCGCGAGGTTCAACGCCGAGCGCCAAGCGCTGGCGGTCATGGACCATCCCGGCATCGCGCGGGTGTTCGACGCGGGCGCCACGCCACTCGGCCGCCCGTACTTTGTCATGGAGCTCGTCAGGGGCGAGCCGATCACCGCGTTCGCGAGCCGGCACCGTCTCGGGCTCGAGGCGAGGCTTCGGCTGTTCCGTCGGGTCTGCGAGAGCGTCCAGCACGCGCACGCCAAGGGTGTGATCCATCGTGATCTGAAGCCGTCGAACATTCTCGTTGAGATGATCGATGGCGAGGCGAGCCCCAAGGTGATCGACTTCGGCGTCGCGAAGGCCATGGACCGCCGAGCCGTGGCCGAGACGCTGTTGACCGAGCGCGGCCAGATCATGGGCACGCCCGAGTACATGTCGCCCGAGCAGGCGACCGCGGGCGCCGATGTGGACACACGCTCCGACGTGTACTCGCTCGGCGTGGTGCTCTACCAGCTGCTCACCGGGAAGCTGCCGTTCGATCCGCAGAGCCTCCGCTCGGCCGGATACGCCGAGATCGAGCGGATCATCCGCGAGATCGATCCGCCTCGGCCCTCGACCCGCATCGCGGCGAGCGAGACCGACACGCTCGGCGCCCGCGACGGCCGCGCGCTCACGCGCCGACTGCGACGAGACCTCGACTGGGTCGTCATGCGGTGCCTCGAGAAGGAGCGCGACCGCCGATACCAGAGTCCCATGCACTTGGCGTCCGAGGTCGATCGGTATCTGCGGCACGAGCCCGTGGAGGCCGGCCCGCCGAGCGCGACGTATCGGTTCGCAAAGTTCGCCCGCCGACGACGCGGGCTGGTCGCGGCGACGGCCGTCGTCGCGGGCGTCCTGCTGCTGGGTGTTGTGGGCACGAGCGTGGGTCTGGTGCGAGAGACGGCGCAACGCCACAAGGCGGAGATCGAGACCGCTAAGTTAGAGCAGATCGCGACGTTCGCGCGAACGATCTTCGGCGGGCTCGATCCGGCGATCGCG
>JBCAXI010000165.1:0-6400 GCA_038534175.1 Planctomycetota bacterium
CTCTGTTAGATCCTGCCAACGACCAACACGATGTACGACTCTTCGAGCTCGTCGGCGTCCTCGACCGGCCGCACGTATGCGTTGCCCTCGGTGTCCACCGCGTCGGCGAGCTTGGCGTACACCTCCGTGCGCGCGAACCCGGCCTCGCGCATCGCGTCGCGCAGCTCGGGCACGCTGCGTAGGCGCCAGTCGTAGACGAAGGCGTCGGTCAGCTCCTGCGTGATCATGCCGGCCTCGTCGAGGCGGAAGTGCAGGGCGTTCACGACGCGGCCGGTGAGCGGGTCGGCGGCGCGTTGCTCCCACGTGTAGCGGATGGTGGCGCCGTCGGGCCCGGGGTGGTTGCGATGCACGGCACCCTGCGTGAACGAGCCCTCGCCGCCGTACGTGTCGCAGACGAAAACGCCGCCCTCACGCAGGCGCGCGTGGCAGTGCCGCAGATAGCGCATGAGGCGCTCTCGCTCGTGGATCTCACCGATCGAGAAGTTGCCGACGAAGATCACGTCGGCGGGCTGGTCGGTCGCGTTGAGCGCGTCGCCTTGGATCAATTCGAGCGATGACGGCGCTTCTCGGCGCGCGCGCTCTAAGGGCTCGGGATCGAGGTCGACGCCGATCGCCCGGGAGCCCTCGCGTGCGCACCACGCCTTGCTGAGCGCGGCGGCCGCGCAGAAGTCCTCGCCGAGGATCTCAGGGTCTTGGCCGTGGATGGCGCGGAGGAGTGGCGCGAGGTCCTCGGGGGACTGCACGCACCGCTCGTAGAAGTCGTACTTGGACAGCTCTGGCGTGGGGGTGGGCTCGGGAACGTGGGTCACGCCATGCGGACCCACTTGATGAGCGTCTTGAACGTCGGCGGCTTGCCGTGGAGGAGAATGCCGACGCGGAAGACCTTGGCCGCGGCCCAGACGATGCCCCAGGCCGCCGCGAGTCCGATCACGATCGACGCCCAGACCTGCCAGGCGGGCGGCGGCTCGGTGGAGGTGACCCGCAGCATCATCACGAACGGGTTGACCGGCGGGATGAAGCTGAGCGTGGTCGAGAGCACCGAATTGGGATCGCGGCTGATCGGGAGCCACAGCATCCACGGGATCATGAGGACCATCATGACGGGCGTTTGGAGTGACTGCGCCTCGCGCAGCTCGTTCACCGCGGCGCCGACGGCGGCCATGAACGAGCCCATGATGAAGTACGCGATGATGAAGAAGAACAAGAGGTAGACGAACATGATCGGCTTGACGAAGCCGGTGAGGCTGAAGGTGATGAGGCCCGCGACAGTCAGGCCGCCATACACGAGCATCAGCAGCAGGCCGACCGCCATCTGTCCGACCACCTTGCCCGTCATCAGCTGCATCGGGCTGACGGCCGAGAGCAGCAGCTCAACCACGCGGCTCGATTTCTCTTCGATGGTGGTCGTCATCAGGTACGAGCCGCCCGTCATGACGCTGATGAGCAGGAGCACCATAAAGCCGGCGGGCAGAAGGATGTTGGCGATCTCGCTGTTCTCGGTCTCGCCGGACTCGGTCACGGTCTTCCGCTCGCCGCGGCGAACGGTCCAGCGTCGGGCGATGTCCTCGTAGCTGTCGCCGGTCGCGGCGAACCGCGCTTCACGAATCGCGCGTCGGGTCGCGGGCACGATGTGGTTGCTGGTGACGCGATCGTCGAGACGCTCGCGCAGGAAGATGTCGTACGCCGCGTACGCGCCCTCGGCGTTGGGCTCGAGCACGCCCTCTTCGAGGACGATGATCGCGAGACGCCCGCCCTCCTTCGCCGAGCCCTCGAGCAGCGCCGCTTTGGCTTCTTCGAGGTCGGTGTCGGGTTCGAGCCGCTCGATCTTGATCTCCGGAGCCTCGCCCATGTTGAGCGTGGGCGTGTCCCACGTGTTCGGGATCTCCCCGCTCTGGAGGCGATTGAGCATCTGCTGCGCCTCCTCGGTGACCTTGTTGACCTGGTCGGCCTCGCGCTTGAGGATCCGCTCTGGTGTCATCTGCGTCTCGATGCCGGAGAGCACCTCGCCGGTCTTGTCGATCACCGCAACGGTGCCGACGACCTTGGGCGATCGCTCGTTCATCAGCAGCGGCAGCAGGACGATCATCACGCCCATGATGACCGGGACGACGGCGATGCCGATGATGAAGCCCTTGGTGAAGACCGTCGACGCGAACTCGCGCCACGCGACCTGTAGGACACGCCTCATGACGCCGCTCCTTCCTCGATGGGCTCGGCGTCCACGCCCTCGGCGGCGGTGGCGCCGGAACGGAGCGAAGCGCGGAGGGCCTCGGTATCGATGTTCGCCGAGCCCTCCGATAGGACCTTCTCGATGAACACGTCCTCGAGCGTGGGGCGCTTGAGCTCGATGCGCGAGACGGGCATGGCGCCGACCACGGCACGGAGTGCCTCGCTCGGGTTCACGCCCTCCGCGATGGACGCCTCCCAGCCCGTCTCCGATTTCTCGACGGCGCTGATCTGCGAGAGCTGACGCAGCGGCGCCGGCTCGTCGCCGTCGAGGGTTTCGAAGGCGACCTCGGTCGGCACGTGCCGTGCGCGGATGGCGGCCAGGTCGTCGTCGAGCACTTTCTTGCCGCTGTTGATCATCACGACGTGGTCGCAGAGCTGCTCGGCCTGGAACATCACGTGCGTCGAGAAGATCACGGTCTTGCCCATCGCGTGCTGCTCGCGGATGAGCTCTCGGAGGAGGCGCATGTTGACCGGGTCGAGGCCGCTGAAGGGCTCATCGAGGATGAGCAGCTCGGGATCGTGCATCACCGTGGCAATGAACTGGACCTTCTGCTGCATGCCCTTGCTGAGCTCCTCGCACTTTTTCTGGGCGACGTCGGCGAGCGCGACACGCTCGAGCCAGTCGGAGATCGTCTTTGTCAGGTCCGGGCCGCCCATGCCCTTGAGCTTGCCCATGTGGTCGAGGAAGCCGGCGACCTTCATCTTTCGGTAGACGCCGCGTTCCTCGGGGAGGTATCCGATGCGATCCTTGCTCTCGACGGCCGAGGGTTTGCCGAGCACGCTGAGCTTGCCGGCGTCGGGAAAGAGGATGGAGAGGATCATGCGAATGGTGGTCGTCTTACCGGCCCCGTTGGGCCCGATGTAGCCGTAGAGCTTGCCCGTGGGGAGCTGCAGATTCAGCCCGTCCACAGCGACCTTGCTGCCGAAGCTCTTCGTGAGACCCTGGATGTCGATGGCGTAGCTCAAACGTTCCCTCCACGACGAGCCCCATGTCGGGGCGCGGATCGAAGCCGGAGAGGATAGCTCGGCACCCTCGCGTTGTTGGATTGTGGTCGCGTGCCCATCCGCGGTGCCTGGCAAACTGCCGTATGGTTGGGGTCATGGGCGATTCGGTTGCAGACACACCGGGATCTAGCGCGTCGGGGGGCGTTCTCCCCGAGCGCGTGTCGGCGAAGCTGGACGAGCTCGCGGCGCAGTTCGACGCGCTGGCCGAGCGGCTGGAGGATCCGGAGGTTCTGGGCGATCATCGCCAGGTTCGGGACCTCTCGATCAAGAAAGCGGCGCTCGAGCCTGTGGTCTCCGGCTGGCGGCGGTTTGGGGCGTTGAACCGCGAGGCCGCGGAGCTGCGAGGCGTCGTGGAGGCGAACGAGGACGCCGAGCTCGTCGAGATGGCTCGGGAGGAGATCCCGCGTTTGGAGACCGAAGCCGCCGAGGTCATCGAGTCGGTGAAGGGCGCGCTGGTCACGAGCGACGACCGCGCGATCGGCAGCGTCATGCTCGAGGTCCGCGCCGGCGCCGGCGGCGACGAGGCCGGACTGTGGGCTCGCGACCTGCTGCAGATGTACGAGCGGTTCGCGTCCAAGCGTGGCTGGCAGTGGGAGCCGCTGGACCTCTCGGCCGACGCGGGCATGGGCGGCGTGCGCCACGCGGTGGTCAACCTCAAGGGCGAGGGCGTCTGGAGCGAGCTGGCCTTCGAGGCGGGCGTGCACTCGGTCAAGCGCGTGCCCGCGACGGAGAGCCAGGGGCGGATCCACACCTCGACCGCGACGGTCGCCGTGCTGCCCGAGCCGCAAGACGTGCAGGTCTCGATCGACTGGAACGACGTGGACGAGCACATCACGACCGCCCAGGGGCCCGGCGGGCAGAACGTGAACAAGGTCGCGACGGCGGTGGTGCTGCGGCACAAGCCCACCGGCATCGAGGTGCGCATGCAGGAATCCAAGAGCCAGCAGCAGAACCGCGACAAGGCGCGGCGCCTGCTGCTCGCGCGGCTCTACGACCTCGAACGCCAGCGGGCCCACGACGAACGCTCCGCGGCCCGCTCGGCCCAGATCGGCGCCGGCGAACGCAGCGAGAAGATTCGCGTGTATCGGTACCAGGAGGGGCTGGTGGTCGACCAACGCCTCGACACCAAGCACCAACTCCAGGCGGTGCTGGACGGGGACCTGGGGCCGATGGTGACCGAGCTCATCGAGCAGGAGACGGCGCGCCGCCTCTCTGAGCTCTGATGGCGCCGAAGCGGTGGCGCCGCGTGTCGGATCCGTCGACGATTTGGGTATTCTGGGAGGCATGCCTGTGTTGACCGCTTGGATCGAACTGGTTCCGGTGCTCGCCGAGAAAGAGCCGCTCTTCAGCATGGACAACATCCTCGGCGTGCTCGCTGTGGTGCTCGTGACGTTCGGCGGAGCGGTCGCGGCCTGGTGGGCGAAGGTCAAGGGCAAGTTCGGCGGCGGGGATGATCAACCGCGCGACGAGTGATGCGGGTGGCATGGCTCTCCTGAGCCGTGTTTCTTTGTTGGTCTGCGACCGGGTCAAAGCACGGCGTCGCTCGCTCAGCCGCACCACCAGCTAGGCTCGGCGGATGCCGACGCTGGTGTGTGTTCCAATCACGGTTGCTGAAGTTCACTCGGCCTTGGACGCCGCGCATCTCGCGCAGGCCAAGGGCGCCGATCTGGTCGAGTATCGCATCGATACGTTCTTCTCTGGCTCGGGCGACGCCGAGGAACAAGCCGGGGTGCTCAAGCTGGTGCGCGAGAGCCCGCTGCCGTGCGTGGTGACTTGTCGCCCAACCTGGGAGGGCGGCGATTACGACGGCGACGACATGGAACGCGTGAGCCTCTTCGAGCGCCTCGGCACGAGCGATGAGCCGGGCGAGCGGCCGCGATACCTCGATGTCGAGCTCGCCGCGCTGACGCGTTCGGCGAATCTGCGTCAAAAGGTGAACTTGGCCGTCGACCACCCCAAGCAGGTCCGTGATCTTTCGACGTCGTTGATCTTGTCCTCGCATGACTTCGAGGGGCGACCGCCAGATCTCACGCGGCGCCTGCTGGCGATGGCCGACGAGGACTCGTGCAAGGTCGCCAAGCTGGCGTATCGCGCACGCTCGCTCCGGGACAATCTGGACGTCTTCGATCTGCTCCGACAGGCGCGGGATCTCGGCAAGCCGGCGATCGCGTTGGCGATGGGTGAGTTCGGGCTAATGAGCCGTGTGCTCGCGCCCAAGTTCGGGGCGTTCCTCACGTTCGCCAGCCTGCGTGATGAGTCCGCGACGGCGCCGGGGCAACCGACCATCGACGAGCTGCTCGGACGGTATCGATTCAGCACGATCGGGGCGTCGACGCGACTCTACGGCGTGATCGGCTGGCCGGTCGCGCACTCGCGCGGTCCCGAGATCCACAACGCCGCGTTCGAGTCGGCCGAGTGGGACGGCGTCTACCTGCCCCTGCCCATCGCGGCGGACGCGGGCGACGCCGAGGGCAGCGACGCGAGCTTCAAAGCGACGCTCCTCGCGCTGCTGCACGAGCCGGGCCTCGGATTCGCGGGCGCCAGCGTGACGCTGCCGCACAAGGAGCGGCTGGTCGCGTTGGCCGAGGCCGAGGGATGGACCATCTCGGCACCGGCGGCGGTGTGTGGCGCCGCGAACACGATCGTGGTCGAGCGAGACGCGCAAGGCGAGATCGAGCGGGTCTCGATCGACAACACCGACGCGCCCGCGGCCGGCACCGTTCTGGGCGAAGCGCTCGACGGGTTGCGGGGGCGGCGGATTGTGATCATCGGCGCCGGTGGGGTGGCGCGGGGCGTCGCGGCCGCGTGCATCGCCGGCGGCGCGCAGGTCTCGGTGCACGCCCGGCGTGTTGAGCAAGCGCAACGCCTCGCGGACGATCTGGGACCGCGGGATCTCTCGGGCTGGCCGGGCGGCGCGTTGGACGGGGGCACGCTCGAGGCCAGCTCGCTGGACGACCTTGCCGAAGGGACTCGGGAGTGTCCGGACGCGTACGTCAACGCGACGCCCATTGGCATGTCCGGGGGCCCGGATCCGGAGGGTGTCCCGCTGCCGACGCGTGTGATCGAGGGATCGTCGGAGGGATGCGTGTTTTTCGACACGGTGTACACGCCGCGAACGACGCCGATGCTGGCACAAGCCGCACAGGCGGGACGACACACCCGTGAC
>JBCAXI010000166.1:0-6354 GCA_038534175.1 Planctomycetota bacterium
GCCCCCTCGATCGGCTCGGCCCGACGCGGCAGGGCGTGGGTCTGCGCCGTGACAGATGGTACGGGGCGACGGGACGGAATGGGCCGCGCGTCTGATATGATTATCAACGCTAGGGAGCGCCATGAGCGACTGGTTCGAGGCCGAACAGCATGTCGAGCGTGCCCACGAGCACTACGAGGCCGGGCGTCTGGATGACGCCGAGGCCGAGTTGCGTCGCGCGCTGGCGATGGACCCCTACCAGGCGGAGTGGCTGTTCAATCTCGGACTCACGCTCGAGGCGAGCGAGAGGTATGAGGAGGCGTCTCACGTGTTCGGTGAGGCGCACGAGCTCGAGCCGGGCGATGGCGCCGCGGCGCTCAACGCGGGCATCAACCTGATGAACGCGTCGCGTCCCACGGACGCGCTGGCGTGGTTTGAGTCGGCGGGCGAGGTGAACCCGTCGTCGGCCAAGCCGTTCGTGCATCGGATCGAGGCGCACCGCAGCCTCAAGCAGCTCGAGCAGGCCGAGTTGGCGTTCTTCATGGGGCAGCAGGTGGACGCCGAGGACGCCGAGCTGTACGCGGCGTTCGCCGACACGCTGATCGACCAGCGTCGCCACGACAAGGCGATGTGGTGCCTGCGCGAGGCCGCGCGAATCGATCCCGAGCTCCCGCACATCCAGGCGCGCCTCGCCGAGGTGTACGCGGCGACGGGACGCAAGGAGCGTGCGCGACAGCTCTTCCTGCGCGAGCTGCGGCGCGACCCGGGCGACATCGACACACTGCTCGACCTGGGCGACCTGCTGGTCGACATGTACCGCGACTCGGACGCGGCGGAGAAGTACCACCGCGTGCTCGAGCTCGAGCCGGACCACCCCGAGGCGCACTTCCGCTTGGGCGAGCTGGCCGACCGTCGCGGCTTGAGCGACGAGGCGATCATCGAGTTTGACGTGGTGCTTCGGCTCGATCCCGACCACGCCTCGGGCCGATCGCGTCTGGCGGCGCTGCTGCTCGACCGCAACGCCCAGGGCGATCTCGATCGGTCGCGCAGCCTGCTGAAGTCAGAGCTCCGCGCGCATCGGGATCGTCCGACCGACTTCGAGGCCGAGGACGTTGATGAGCTGGGCCAGCTGCTGCTCGACGCGGGCATGCCGCTGGACGCGTGCGCGGTCTTTCGGCGGTACGTGAAGATCCGTCCGAACGACGCGGCGGGGCGCCATCATCTCTCGGTGTCGCTGTTCCAGTCGGGCGATCGATCGGCAGGAGAGCGCGAGGCGCGAGAGGCCCTGCGGCTGGATCCGCGGTTTGTGCCCGCGATGCACAACCTCGCGGTCGCCTCGCTTGCTTCGGGACGTTGGCTGCGAGCGCGTTTCTGGGCGCGGTCCGCCTCTCGGCTCGCGCCAGACGAGCCGAGCCTGCGTCGCCTCCGACTGCGCTTGAGGCTGCAGGTGTTCGTCGAGGTCGCGCGCTGGGCGCGGCGGACGGGCCTGCGATTGCTCCGACGCCGAGCGCGCCTCGGCATCGCGTAGCACGCGGGCCTTCGTCCCGCACGACCATACGCAACCCACTCGAGCGTTCTAGCCGGACTTAGTCGTCGCCCCGCTCGCTGCCCGTTGATCCCTCGGACGCGTCGCGTTCGGCGAGCAGACGAGCGGCCTCGTCGACGTCCTTGTCGCCACGCCCCGAGCAGTTCACCACGAGGTGCTGCTCGCTCGGCATCTTTCGGGCCATGCGCACGGCGTGGGCGATGGCGTGCGCGGTCTCGAGCGCGGGAATGATGCCCTCGGTCTCGGCGAGCAGCTCGAAACCACGCAGGGTCATCCCGTCGGTGACGGAGGTGTACTCCACCCGCCCGGTGTCCTTCCAGTAGGCGTGCTCGGGGCCGACGCCCGGGTAGTCGAGCCCGGCCGAGCAGGAGTGCACGGGCGCGGTCTGCCCGTGGTCGTCTTGCAGCACGTAGCTGAGCGAGCCGTGGAGGATGCCTGGTTGCCCGAAGCGCAGCGGGGCGGCGTGGTCGCCTTGCCCCTGCCCGCGTCCGCCCGCCTCAACGCCGACCAGACGCACATCCGGATCATCGATGAACGGATAGAAGATGCCCGCGGCGTTCGAGCCGCCACCGACGCACGCCACGATCGCATCGGGGAGTCGGCCCAATCGGCGGAGGCACTGGGCCTTGGTCTCGGTGCCGATGACGCTCTGGAAGTCGCGCACGATCAGCGGGAACGGGTGCGGTCCGACGACGGATCCGAGGATGTAGTGGGTGTCCTCGACGCTGGCCATCCAATCACGCATCGCCTCGTTGGTCGCGTCCTTGAGCGTGCGGGTGCCCGAGTCAACCTCGATGACGTTGGCGCCGAGCATGCGCATGCGGATGACGTTGAGTCGTTGCCGTCGCGCGTCCTCAGCGCCCATGTAGACGTCGCACTTGAGCCCAAGGTGGGCCGCGGCGGTGGCGCTGGCGACGCCGTGCTGCCCCGCGCCGGTCTCGGCGATGATGCGGGGCTTGCCCATGCGCTTGGCGAGCAGGCCCTGTCCCATGGTGTTGTTGATCTTGTGGGCGCCGGTGTGGGCGAGGTCCTCGCGCTTGAGCCAGATGTTGGCGCCGTGGTCGGGCTTGGCTTTCTCCTTGGCGTAGGCGGTGAGGCGTTTGGCCTCGTAGAGCGCGGTGGGTCTGCCGACGTAGTGGTGGAGCAGGTCGGTGAGAGTGTCCCAGAAGGCGGGATCCTGGTACGCGTTGGCGTAGAGCGCTTCGAGCTCTTGCAGCGCGGCGACGAGGGTCTCTGGCACGTACACGCCGCCAAACGCGCCGAACCGTCCGCGCTCGTCGGGCGCGCGGGAGAGCGGGGCGGGCGGCTCCGTCTTGGATCCATCCATCACGGTCATGGACGACGGTAGGGGGCCTAGCCGCGTTGGGCGTCGCGATCGAACCGCCGAGCGGCGCGCACGCCCGCGGTCTCGTTGACCCTGAGAAGCAGGGCAAGCCCGACGACAAAGAAGCCCGCGAGCAGCGCGAGCGAGGGCGCGTTGCCGAGGAAGGCCTTCACCTGGCCGAAGGCGAGCACGCCGATGGCGCCCGCGAGCTTGTAGGTCATGCCCCAGAGTCCGAAAAACTCTGCGGTTCGGCGGGATGGGCTGAATCGCCCGACCATGGTTCGGCTGGCGGTGCCGATGCCGCCGAGCCCCACGCCGATGCCGTTGCCGATCACCCAGAACAGCCACTGGGGCGGGTTGTTCGGCACGAGCAGGGAGACCGCTAGCAGCGCGAGGCTGCTGGCGATCCACACGAGGAGATACAGCACGATCGTGGCCTTGGCGCCGATCCGGTCCTGGAACCGGGCGGTGCAGGCCGCGGTGGCGCCGGCGGTGATTGTGAGCTGGAGCACGAACACGATCAGCATCGACCCGCGGATGCCGAAGTCGCTGGCGAGGATGGAGGCGAACGCGACCATGGTCTGCACGCCGAAGCCGTAGATGAGGAACGCGAGCAGGAAGCGAAAGAGCTGCCGGAAGTGTGCGGCCTGCACAAGCGTCTGCCTGAGGCGCTGGATCGAGGCGCTCGCGAGCGTGGCGTGGCCCGATGGCGACGCATCGGTCTCCGGCTCGCGGAGCACGATCGCGGGGGCGATCATGCCCAGCAGGAACCAGGCGCCGGCCAGGACAAAGAACGGACTCCAGTCGCTCGGCGATTCCCAGCCCATGAGCTTCATGGCGCCGAGCGTGATCGCGAGCAGCAGCAGCGCGCCCACGTAGCCCATCGTCCAGCCGATCGCGGAGACGCGCCCGATGGTTCGTGGCGTCGAGACCGAGGGCAGAAAGCTCGCCAGCAGGTTCTCGCCGAGCTGGTACGTCACGTTCGCGAGGATGAACAGCGTCATCGCGAGCGTCTCGGCCCGAGCGCCCAGCATCGCGAGCGACATGGTCAGCAGCGAGCAGATCGCTCCGGTGATCAGTAGCAGGGATTTGCGCGAGCCCTTGCAGTCGGCCAGGGCGCCGAGGATGGGCGAGAGCGCCACGACGATGAGCAGCGCGATCGAGACCGCGATCGACCACAGCGCGTCGCCGCGCTGCGGATCGCCCACGACGACCTCGCGGAAGTAGATCGGGAACAGCACCGTGATGATCAGCAGCGTGAACGACTGGTTCGCTAGGTCGTACATGCCCCACGCGAAGACCTCGCGCTTGTTCTCGATCGGCGGTCTGACGCGTGGCTCGGTGATGCGGTCGCTCCCGAAGGGTCGGGCGAGAGCGTACCGGTCAGGCGCCGGCAGCCGGCGGCGAGGCGTTGAGGCAGCGGGCGAGAAAGGCGGTCTGCGCGTTCTTGGCGTCGTTCGCGAATCGCCCAAAGCCGAGGTGCTCGGACGGGGCGCCCGTCTCGGGCCACGTCACGAGCTCGATGCGCGACGGGTCGGCGTAGCGCTCGCGCAGCGCCTCGATGAACGCCGACTGCGTCGAGAAGGGCACCATGGCGTCGGTCTCGGAGTGCAGCGCGAGCAGCGGGATCTCGCGCCAGGTGTCGAGATGCGAGAGGGCGTCGAGCGTGCGCACGCGCTCGCGCGGGTGCTCGACCTCGCGGGCGACGGGGTCGCCGTGGTCCGCGGGGTAGATGTAGCGTTCGAGCGCGCCGCTGGTGGCCTCGACGGCCGCGCACTTGAACGTGTGCGCATCGCACAGGCGGCGCAGGGCGACCATGCCCCCGAGCGACATGCCCCCCAGCCCGATGCGCTCGGCGTCGAGGAGCGAGCCGCCCTCGATCGCGGTGGCGTCGGCGACCACGGGGTCGATCTCGCTCAGGGCCCGCTCGATGACGTCGAGCGAGTCAGCGGGGCCCTGCTTGGTCTCGTCGGCGCGCTCTCCGTGGAACGGCAGATCGATCGCCACCGCCGCCACACCGGCGCGGATCCATCGCAGGTACCGCCCCGGATCGAGTTCTTTGTTCACGGTGCGCCCGTGCATCCAGAGCACGAACGGCGCTGGGTTTTGCCAGTCGGGGTGGGCTATGAGCGCGGGCACGCCATCGCCGAGCCGCATGGATCGCGCTCGCTCGGCGAGATGGCGCGGGAAACGGCTGAATCGCTCGTCCATCAGAGTGCCAGCCTCGCGCCCGGCTCGATCTGGTTGGGCAGCTCGGCGGCCTTGAGGTCGTCGGCGTCGAGGGCCGTCAGCGGGCCGATCTCGAGCGTGCAGTCCGGCTCGCCGTCGGCGTCGCGGGGGACCTTGACGCCGGCGGCGACGAGCCATCGCGTGGCTTTGCGCGTCTGGAAGCGTGCCGAGGTCTCGGGCGAGTCGTTGCCCTCGGCGTTCTTGATCGGCGCGAACTCCTCGACGCGATCGGTCTCGAGCACGATGGATTGCTCGCAGAAGTCCAGCGCGTCGAAGACGAACTGCTCGAGCTTGATCCCGTTGGGCTCGGCGGGTTGCGTCGGCGCGCCCGTCTCGGGATCGACGCAAGGGACCTTCTTCTCCGCGCGATGGAACGGCAGTGCGAACTCGGTGTCGCCGCCGAGCTTCTCGACGAACGCGACGGACATCGCATGGATCGCGATTGAGCCGGCGAGGAAGCGGAGCCTGCCGTCGGGGGTGGTCTCGCGCTGGCGTTCCATGGGCAGATCGGAGTATTCGATGACGCCGACCTTGCCGTCCACGGCGCAGAACAGGCCGAGCTTCTCCTCGGCGTAGGCCTTCGGGATCATCTTGCTGGACATCTCGCCCGAGGAGTCGGGCGCGGTCGCGTGCAGGCCCAGGAAGAGTGGATCGGCGACCCGCACCGTGGGATTGTCGACTTGGAAGTAGCTGATGTGCTCGACGCCTCGTGACGTCATGTCGGCGATCGCGCCGGACTTGACGAGGGCCTTAAGCGCGCCGCCGTGGCCATCGGGATTCGTCGCGACGCGCCCCTTTTCGGCGAGGAGGATCCTGGCGGTTCGCAGATCGAACGACGGCATCGCGCCTTGCTCGAAGAACGAGACCGCGTCGGGGTCCAGGCCAAAGTGGTCGTGCTCGTGAAAGAACGCGACGGTCGCCTCGTGGTTGAGCGGGCTGGTCATGATGTACCAGGGCGGCGTCTTGCCGTACTGCGCACCCGTGGCGCGGATGCCCTCGGCGAAGACCTGGAATAGCGGCTTGCCCGTGACGGCGCCGGCGGGGTAGCACCCCTTGGGACCGTCGAACCCAAGACGCGAGCCCTGCCCGCCCGCGACCGTGAAGCACGCGACCTTGCCCTCGCGAAGCAGCGCCTCGCCCGCGGCCCGATACCGAGCGCGGTCCCAGCTCGAGTCGTTCGCGGCGTAGTACGGCGCGGGCTCGACGTTCGCGGGCAGGTCGTAGCTCGGCTTCGCGCGCACGTACCTCTCGACCCACTGCGGCACGCGCTCCAAGT
>JBCAXI010000167.1:0-6316 GCA_038534175.1 Planctomycetota bacterium
GATCGAAGGGCCGCGCGAGCAACGCCCCGTCGCGCACGAAGACGAGATGCCCGTCGGCGTACACCGCGCCGTAGTCGCTCGGCATCACACGCTTCGGATTGCCCGGATCGCTGAGGCTCGCGAGGTAGACGCCGTTGTTGCCCTGTTCGTTGGGGCGGGCGGAGACGGCGAGATAGAGGAATCGGTCGGCGCCGGGGATCATGGTGGGCCAGCGGTGGCTGGTGTGGAGATCGTCGTCGAGGGTGGTGAGCGGTTCAGGCTCGCCACCGTCGGCATCGACGACCACCAGCCCACCACGGAAGTAAGGCGCGAAGATGATTCTCCCGTCATCGGTCCACGCGCCGCCTCGGCCCTGTCCGCTCTCGCAGATGCGCGTGGTGGCGCCGCTGACAGTGTCGTGCTTCATGAGCGCGCCCGGAGTGATGAACCCGATGTGCCGGTTGTCGGGGCTCCAGAAGGGGAAGAGCGCCTGATCGGTGCCAGGGAGCTCGACCGCCTCGGTCGCGTCGAGATCGCGGAGCCAGACCCGCCTGGACTCGCCCTCGCGCGTCGCGACAAACGCGACGCGGGCGCCGTCGCGCGAGACCACCGCGGGGCCACCCAGATCGCCGGAGAGTCGGAGACTCGCGTCGGGCGGCGGGGTGATCGCTAGACGAACCACGGACGCGCCGCCCTCGGAACCCTCACGCCCCAGCACCCATTGGCTCATCGCGGCCAGCGCGGCGACCAGCACGCCCGCACATCCCAACGCCCACCAGGCGCGACCGCGACGGGCCGGCTGTGGCTCGGCCCGAGCTGCCGCCGGCTCGGCGCGTGTGAGCTCGATCCGCACGTCGCCGATATCGCGGTATCGCTCGTTTTTGTCGCGCTCGAGACAGCGTTCGAGCACACGGCGCACGTTGGACGGCGTGGAGGGCGGGAGCTGATCAAGATCAAACTGCTTGTGCAGCACGGCGCCGATGGAGTCGCCCGCCGTCTCGCCATGGAACGGGCTCGCCCCGACGAGCATCTCGTAGAGCACGACGCCGAAGGACCAGATGTCGGTCCGCCGGTCGACCCGCCGACCGCGCGCCTGCTCGGGCGACATGTACGCGGCGGTGCCGAGGATCGCGCCCTCGATCGTCGGCGAGTGCTGCGGCGGTGGCGTGGTCATCGTCGGACTGTCAAGACCAGTGCTCGAGGCCGACTCCTCGACGCGCGCCAGGCCAAAGTCCAACACCTTGGCCACGCCGTCCGGTGTGAGCTTGATATTGGCGGGCTTCAAGTCGCGATGGATGACGCCCGCCTCATGCGCCGCCTCGACACCCGCGGCGATCTGCACGGCGTAGTCGATCGCGTCGTCCACCGACAGCGGTCCACGATCGAGGGCGTCGGCCAGTGTCTCGCCATCCACGAACTCGAGCACGAGGTATCGCGCGCCGTCTTGTTCCTCGACGCCGTGGATGCCGGCGACGTTGGGATGGCTCAGCCCGGCGAGGGTCTTCGCCTCGCGCTCGAAGCGCTCCAGTCGCGCGGGGTCCGAGGCGAGGTGCTCGGGCAGAGCCTTGATCGCCACGGCGCGATCGAGCCGCGCGTCACGCGCGAGATAGACCACGCCCATGCCGCCCCGGCCGAGCTCGCGGTCTACCTCATATGGACCAATGCGTGCTTCCACGGCGGGAGTGTAATGGCCGATCTGGGGACCCCAGGCCGGTCGGCACCCAAAGAGGATGACTTCGAAGCCGTCATGCCACCGAGCCGGGTGGGCCACACAATCGCTCGGTACCATGCAACAGGGTGGACGAGAGGACGATCACCCGACATGCCCACCCAGAGTTACGGCACCCAGTTTGAGCTGCTCTCTGCGCGGTCCCAGTGGCTCGCGTGGATGGTCTCGATCGCATCGATCACCATCGTGTTGATCCTGGCGTACGCGTTGTTTGGCAACGCGTCGGGTATCCTCTTCGTTATCCTTGGGCTTTTCGCCGCGACGCTCTACAAGAGCTTCCGCGATATCTCCTTTCTCGATAAGAAGACCCGCCTCGCGAGCGACCAGGTCTCGCTGCTCGTCGAGCTCAACGACGTCGGAGCCTTTCTCGATGAGGCCCGCAAGAGCGTGTTCCGAGCGCACATCGCCGCCCTGCACACTATCTTTCTGGCCCACCCGCAGATTGATCAGGACAACCTCATCGAGGTGCTCCACGCGCGTCTCAAGGCCCGAAATCGCGTGGTCGAGCTCTTCGCCAGCATCCTCATCACACTCGGGCTCATTGGCACCATCGTGGGTCTGATCCAATCGATCGGCGGCCTCGGCAACGTCATCAGCGCCTCGAACGACATCGACGCGATGCAGCAAGGATTGAACGAGACGCTCGGCGGCCTCGGCACCGCCTTCTACACCACGCTGCTCGGTGCGTTGTTCGGCGGCGTCATGCTTCGCATCCTGACCAGTGTCGTCGACGCCAACATCACCCGCTACACCGCCCACCTCGCCGAGCTCACTGAGGTCAACGTCCTCCCCGCGATGCGACGAATGGCCACGCGGCTCGAGCGTGGCGGGTACTACGAGAAGCTGGACGAGCATGGGTCGGCCGGAATGGGTGCCGCTCGCGCGGGAGGCTCATCGTGAAACTCGGCGAATCAAGCTCGCACACCAGTTTCTACGAGACGTTCAGCGACTTGATCTTTTGCACCCTGGTCGTATTCGTGGTGCTCATTATGGCGTTGGTGATGCAGGTTCGGTCGCAGGTGGACACGATTGTGTCACCCAACCGATTTGACCTGCGCCCTCCAACCCGGTCCACCTCGAGTGTTAGCCTCGGGGCCGACCAAGGAGGGCTTGCATCATGGGCAGGAAGCGTCACACGGCCGAGGAGATCGTCAACAAGCTGCGTCAGGCGGAGGTCGAGTTGGGCAAGGGCTCATCGATGCCCGCGGTGTGCAAGCTGTTGGGCGTGACCGAGCAGACGTACTACCGCTGGCGCACGGAGTACGGCGGTCTCAAGGCAGACCAGGCCAAGAAGCTCAAGTCATTGGAGCGTGAGAACGCGCGGCTGAAGAAGCTGGTCGCCGATCTCTCGCTGGACAAGGCGATGCTGCGGGAGGTGGCCTCGGGAAACTTTTGAGCCCGCGCCGTCGGCGTGACGCGGTCGATGTCTTGCTCGCGCACTTCGGTGTGAGCGAGCGTCGGGCGTGCACGCCGCTGCGTCAGTCGAGGGCGACGCAGCGGTATCGGCCGGTGGAGCGGGACGATGAAGGGCCTTTGACGAAGCGGATCATTGAGCTGGCGGCCGCCTACGGCCGCTACGGCTATCGGCGTGTCCGGAAGCTGCTGCAACGGGAGGGCTGGCGTGTGAGCGTGAATCGGATGAAGCGGATTTGGCGCCGTGAGGGGCTGAGAGTGCCGAAGAAGCAGCCGAAGCGTGGCAGGCTGTGGCTCAATGACGGGAGTTGCGTGCGGCTGCGGCCCACGCACAAGGACCACGTCTGGGCGTACGACTTCGTGCAGACGCGGACGCACGATGGGCAGCCGCTGCGCCTGCTCGTCATCATCGACGAGCACACGAGAGAGTGCCTCAGCATCGACGCGGCCCGGCGTCTGAGAAGCGATGACGTGCTGGAGCGGCTGGCGTGGCTGATGGCCACACGCGGTATGCCCGAGCACATCCGCTCCGACAAGTGTCCGGAGTTTACGGCTCGGGTCGTGCGGGACTGGCTGGGCAAGGTGGGCGTGAAGACGCTCTTCATCGAGCCCGGCTCGCCGTGGGAGAACGGCTACTGCGAGAGCTTCAACGGCAAGCTCCGCGACGAGCTGCTCGATCGGGAGATCTTCTACAGCCTCAACGAGGCCAAGGTGCTCATTGAGCGATGGCGGCACGAGTACAACACGATCCGGCCCCACAGCGCTCTGGGCTACCGGGCCCCGGCTCCACAGCACACCGCAGGAATCGAGTCACTCACATAGACTCTGGACTCATACTTGGGCGCAGGTCAACGGTGCTCAGATTCCTCAGCCAGGACCTCGCCCGTCCCGAGCCCACGCCTGACACGCTCGTCGCGATGCGAGCGTTGGCCGACGCGGGACGACGCGCGGCAAGTGCTGCGGCGAGCGGTGCGTGAGCGACGCCTTTCGATTCACACTGCAGCCCGCGCTCGACACCGCCCGGGCCGAGCGTGACGATCTACGAGAGCGACTCCAGCAAGCCTTCGCCGAGCTCGCCAAAGCCCGCGATCGGGCCGCCCTGTCGAAGAGAATTGCTCGCGAAGCCACGCAACAGGTGAGGGCCGCGTTCGATGAACTCACCAGCCAAACCTCGGCGTTCACCGGCGCCACCCTCGGTTCGAGGGGCCACCACCTCGACGCCAAGCAGCGCGACGCCGATCGCGCCGACGCCCATCGCAAGGCCGCCCGCGCCATCGTCGATGCGCTGCAACGCCACGCCGACGGGCTCGACCAGCAATTGACCGCATCGGAGCTCCGCGTGCAAGAACTCGAACGACTCGAAGCCAATCAGCGTGCGGCCTTTCGAAGGGCTCGGCAGCGCGTCGAGAACACCAAGCTTGACAACGCCGCGATCGACGCGTTCAACGCCGGCACCGAAGGGGCGCCTCCCGACGCGGACCCCGATGCCCGCGATGGGAGACTCGCATGAGCTTGCAAGTCCGATCGGCCCAGCCATCGAACAATCGCGCGCCGCAGCCGAGGCATGACGCGCCGACCGCGCCCGCACGACAGCCGGGCGCGACGCACACTCAGCGATCCGATTTTTCCGAACGCATCCAACGCGGACTCGGACTCGGACGACGACCCGCGCCGGTCTCGGGCCGGATGGGCGCCCTCACATCGCCGCTCCTCGGCGGGCCCGCCCAAGCGCGGCGAAACGCGGCGTACCAAGCCTGGACGTCCATCGCCGGCTCGTTCGTCGAGGCGGCGATCGTCCGTGGGCCGTCGGCGATGCAAGCGCCTGATCGGGTTGGGTTCGACCGTCAAAGCGAGTTGCTGGGCGCCTCGGCCGAGGCGGCGATGGAGCCATTGAACGAGCCGCACGTCGATCCGAACGCGGCGGCGGCCCTTCCGATCGCCACGCTGCCCACGCTGCATCGCGCTCCCACCGACCCACCTCCGATGCCCAACGCGTTACCTCCGAGCATTCGCGAGGAGCTGGTGCGTTACGCCGCGATCGTGCGGGCCGATCAGCGTGTGGGCCTACGGGTCGGTCTCGCGGATGAAGTGCTCGGCGGCGGCGAACTGACCATCAGCGCCGATGCCGAGGGTGCGATCTCGATCCACGTGCTCGCCCACAACGTCGCGTCATGGCGCCACGCCGCGCGCGATCTGGAGCAACGCCTGCTCCAGACCGGACGCCGTGTGGGCGTGATCAACATCACGCCCGCGTCCTAGACCATGGCCAACGCCGAGCGGATCCGCTTCGGGCGGCGTGTTCAACGGGGAATATCGTGCTCGCTCGCCTTTTGCTTGGCGCGGGCGACCATGAGCTTCTCGACGGTGCTGGACTCGCGCTTGTCGCCGTAGTGATCGCGGCCTCCCAATGCGTAGAACTGCAGCCGCTTGGCCTCATCGACGCCCTCTGTCTTGTCGAGAGTGAATGAACGACGGGCCCCCCCCACGGTCTCAGGCGGAAGCGTGCACGCCAGCCCCTGCTCGCCCTCAACGAGGAACGCCGACACGGTCGTGCATCGCTCGCACGCGTCAACGATGAGCGTCGTGCCGGGCGCTCCAGCCTCGATCGAACGCATCGCCATCACAGGGAAGAAGAAGAACGTGCGAAGGGGCTGGTTGTCGTCGGTCTGGTAGAGCGTGAAGTAACGCGTGGCGTCCTCTCCGTTGCGGTCTGGGATGAACTCGTACCGAAGCCCCCCCTCCTCAAACGACTCCTCGACGGCCAGCATCTTGCTCCCACCGTCCTCCGCGTTCGTCTCGCGCTGGAGATCCACGACCTTGACGATCGGAAACGCGGGCGCGTCGAGCTGTCCGAGCCGCTCGATCGGTGTGTTGACGTAGCTTTCCGCGGCGCGGCGCGTGGCATCGAGGTCAAGTGTGTCGCCGTCCGCGAGCGCGGACCGTTCCTCGGGCCGGGCGCCGAGCACGACATACGCGAGGCCGTGGACCAACTCCATGCGAATGAACGGACGCCCGTTGGGCCCCCGCACGATGTGCTCACGGAAGCGGGCGTTCTCGCCTTCCACGCGGCCGACGATGAGGATGTCCAACTCGACCGTGTGCCAATCGTTCCCATGCTCGACAAACGCGTACCCGTTCGGAATCTCGAGCGAGAGTGCCTCCTTGATGCCCAGCGTGGTGATGACCTGCCCGAGC
>JBCAXI010000168.1:0-6315 GCA_038534175.1 Planctomycetota bacterium
ATCGATCTGGGTGACGCGATCGATCTGCTCGTGCCGAAGACGCCCGGCCTGACGCGCGTGCGAGGAGCTGGTCGATACGTTGGCGAACCGGCTGGGCGCCGATCGCGTGCTGCGGGCGTGCGCACGGGAGTCGCATCTGCCAGAGCGGGCGTTCGAGATGCGCCCCGCGCTCGATGTCGACACCGAGACCGCCGCGATCATGGCGCGCGATCGTCCCACGGTGTTGTTTGATCCGCCTGTTTCGACCGAGGTGGTGGCGCTCACGCCGGATGGTCCGGTGCATCGGGTGCGATGGGGCGGGCGCGAGCGGGACGTGGTCGCGTGTCATGGGCCGGAGCGGCTCGAGCCCGAGTGGTGGCGTCGGCGCGGGTCGGCGCGAGACTACTTCGCGGTTCAGGCCGAGGATGGGTTGTGGCTGTGGCTCGCTCGTGCGCACGAGAGCGGGCGGTGGTACGTCCACGGCGTCTGGGCGTAGGCGATGCCCGACCAGCCGCCACCCAAGCCGAGAGCCCATCCAGCGCGCGCAGATAACAAGACGCCGGCTCGACGCTCGTCGTTGATCGCGTACGCCGAGCTGTCGGTCGCGAGCAACTTCACGTTTCTCACGGGCGCCAGCCATCCCGAAGAGCTTGTCGAGCGAGCGGCGGCGCTGGGCCATCGGGCGGTCGCGATCACCGATACCAACACACTCGCCGGTGTCGTGCGAGCGCACGTCGCAGCGAAACAGGTGGGCATTCCGCTGGCGGTCGGATGCCGACTCGAGATCGCCGATGGACCGAGCGTGTGCGTGTATCCGACGGATCGCCCGTCGTATGCGCGGCTGTGCCGGCTGCTGACCATCGGCAAGCGACGCGCGCCGAAGGGGGAGTGCCATCTCGGGATGAACGATCTTCTGGCGCACGCCGAGGGGTTACTCGCGGTGGTCGAGCCGCCCGAGGAGCCCGACGATGGAGTCACGCTGGCGTTGCGGCGCCTGCGCGAGGTATTCGATGATGACCGGCTCTCGCTTGCCGGGGCGATGCTGTATCGCGGCGACGATGCCGAGCGGATGGAGCGGCTGGTCGAGTTGGGTTCGTCGTGTGGTGTGCCGCTCGTGGCGACGAATCGTGTGCTGTGCCACGAGCCCGAACGGCGGGCGTTGCAGGACACGCTGGCGTGTATTCGGCACGGCTGCACGATCGAGCAGGCGGGGTTTCGGCTAGAAGCCAACGCCGAGCGGCATCTCAAGGCGCCTGAGGAGATGGCGAGAGTGTTCGTGCGCTGGCCGCGGATGGTCGCGCGCAGCGTGAAGATCGCCGAGCGGGCGACCGCGTTCAGCTTGGATGAGTTGCGGTACGAGTACCCGGTCGAGCCGTGTCCGTCGGGGATGTCGCCCACGGCGTACCTGGAGCAGGAAGTCTGGCGCGGCGCCGAGCGGCGATACGGCGGGGACGTGCCGGGCAAGACGCGCGAGTCGATCGCGTACGAGCTGCGCCTGATCGAGGAGCTTGGATACGAGGCGTACTTTCTGACCTGCTACGACATCGTGACGTTCGCGCGCTCGCGGGGGATCTTGTGCCAGGGAAGGGGCGGCGCCGCCAACTCGGCGGTGTGCTACTGCTTGGGCATCACGGAGGTGGACCCCGCGACGCACAGCCTGCTGTTCGAGCGGTTCATCAGCCGCGAGCGCAACGAGCCGCCCGACATCGATATCGACTTCGAGCACGAGCGGCGCGAGGAGGTGATCCAGTACCTCTACTCGAAGTACGGGCGTGAGCGTGCGGCGCTGACCGCGGAGGTCATCAGCTATCGGGGACGCAGCGCCGTGCGCGACGTGGGCAAGGCGATGGGGCTCTCGGCCGACACCATCGACGCGCTCGCGAAGAACCTGGACGCCTGGGGCGGCAAGACCGACGAGGCGCGCGTGCGCGAGGTGGGGCTCAATCCGCGCGATCCGACGCTCGGGCGAGTGATCGAGCTGACAGGCCAACTCGTGGGCTTTCCTCGCCATCTCTCGCAGCACGTGGGTGGGTTTGTCATCACGCGCGGCGATTTGTGCGAGCTGGTCCCGATCGAGAACGCCGCGATGGAGGATCGGACGGTGATCGAGTGGGACAAGGACGACATCGACGCGATGGGCATGCTCAAGGTCGATTGTCTTGGGCTTGGGATGCTGACGTGCATCCGCAAAGCGTTCGAGCTGCTGGATGGTGTGGGGGTGCACGGATCAAGTGGTGGGCCGCTGACCATCGGCGACGTGATGGCCAAGGAGCGGCCCGACGACGACGTGTACGAGATGATCCAGCGCGCGGACACGGTCGGCGTGTTCCAGATCGAGAGCCGTGCGCAGATGTCGATGCTGCCGCGCCTCAAGCCGCGGTGCTTCTACGACCTGGTGATCGAGGTGGCGATCGTGCGTCCGGGTCCGATCCAGGGCGGCATGGTGCATCCGTACCTGCGTCGGCGTGAGGGCGCCGAGCCGGTGCGGTATCCGAACAAGGCGATCGAGGAGGTGCTGAGCCGCACGCTGGGCGTTCCGCTGTTCCAAGAGCAGGCGATGCAGCTCGCGATCGTCGCGGCCGGTTTCACGCCCGATCAGGCCGATGGGCTGCGCCGGTCGATGGCCGCGTGGAAGCGCAAGGGCAACGCGATCTACGAGTACGGCCAGTTGCTGGTTGATGGGATGCTCGCGAACGGATACTCGCGGGAGTTCGCCGATCGGTGCTTCGAGCAGATCAAGGGGTTCAGCGAGTATGGGTTCCCCGAGTCGCACGCCGCGAGCTTCGCGATCTTGGTCTATGTCTCGTGTTGGCTGAAGCACCACCACCCGGCGGCGTTCGCGGCGGCGCTGATCAACAGCCAGCCGATGGGCTTCTACCAGCCCGCCCAGATCGTGCGCGACGCGAAAGAGCACGGCGTCGAGGTCCGCCCGATCGATGTGAACCACAGCGCCTGGGACTGTGTGCTAGAGGACGGCGAGCGCGCGATCCGTCTGGGGATGCGATTGGTGAAGGGGCTCGCCGAGCAGGACGCGCGGAGGATCGAGACGTGTGGTCGCGGCCGTGGCTTGGTTAGGACGATCGAGTCGCTCTGGCGGTGGAGCGGCGCCAGCGTGCGCGCGCTCCGATGTCTAGCCCAGGCCGATGCGTTTGGCTCGATGGGACTGGATCGCCAGCGGGCGCTCTGGCAGGTGCGCCCGCTACGGGACGATCCGATGCCGCTGTTCGGGGCGAGCGATTCGACCGACGAGGCCGGGCTGGACCGACTCCCGGCGATCTCGATGCCCGATCGCGTGCTGCACGACTACGGCTCGGTTGGGCTCTCGCTCAAGGCCCACCCGGTCTCGTTCATCCGCGACACGCTGGGCGCGCGCGGCGTGCTGCCCGCCTGCGAGCTGCGCGACGAGCGCGCGTGCCCGCAAGGAAAGATGGTGAGCGTCGCGGGGCTCGTGCTCTGCCGACAGCGCCCGAGCACGGCCTCGGGCGTGACGTTCATCACGCTTGAGGACGAGACGGGCGTGGCGAATCTGGTCATCTGGCGGGACACATTCGATCGCTACCGGCGCGCGGCTCGCCTGAGCACCATCCTGCTCGCCCGCGGCAAGATCGAGCGGCAGGGCGCGGTGGTCCATGTGCATGTCCAGCACCTGGAGAGCGTGGACGAGGAGCTGCCGAGTCTCGCGATGGTCTCGCGTGACTTTCATTGAAGCGCGTCGGCGGGCGGTACGCTGGCGCGAGAGAGTGAGGCGAGCATGTGCGGGCGATTCACGCACCTGTACCAATGGAAGCAGATCCACGACCAGTTGACGGCGTTTGGTATCGCCATGGAGCGTGCGCTCGATGGGCCCGAGCCGAGCTACAACGCGCCGCCCAAGGCGATGATCCCCGCGCTGCGTGAGACGGAAAGCGGGCTGGCGGCGTTCTTCCCGCAATGGTGGCTCGTGCCACACTGGTCCAAGACGCCCGATGCCAAGTATGCGACGTTCAATGCGCGGAGCGAAGACGCGTCCAAGAAGCCGGCGTTCCGTGAGCCGTTCCGATATCGGCGGTGTGTGATTCCCGCGAGTGGATTTTATGAGTGGAAAGAAGAGGCGGATGGGGCCAAGCAACCGCATTACATCACCCGCGCCGACGGCGCCCCGATCTATCTCGCGGGCCTGTGGGACCAATGGGAGGACGGAACGACGTTCCTGGAGTCGTGCACGATCCTGACGACGACGCCGAACGCGGAGATGTCGGAGCTGCACCACCGGATGCCGTGCGTGCTGGAGCCGGAGCGGGTGGGGGCGTGGTGCGCGAGAGGCACGGATCGTGTGGATGACGTGGCGTCGTTTTTGGCCCCATCGCCCGACGGCACGCTCTCGATGCGTCCGGTGGATCGTCGCGTGGGCAACGTTCGACACAACGATCCAGACCTGTTGGCTGATGCGTGATGGTGGCCGACGCCCGCACGCGGTGGGTCAGCGCGTGGCGGCGGCAAGCTCTGGCCAATGGCGTCGATGCTTGGCAACATAGACAACCCGATCGCCCTCGCGCGAGCGCTCGTTCGCGAACGTGGTCAGGATCTGGCCGTCGCGGTTGATCGCCAGCACGTTGACATTTTGTCCGAGGAGGCCTGAGACGAGATCGGTGTAGGGGACGTCGGGCGGTCCATCGGGGGTGACCTCGGTGGAGTAGAGCGTGTCGCCCTCACGGTTGGAAGTGATGACTTCCATCACGCGGCTGATGCCGGGGTCATGGACCTCTTGGACGATCAGGTTGCCGGCCATGTTGAGTCCGCTGACGACGGCGTCGCAGCGGACGCTGCGGAGCATGTCGCGGTGGTGGTCGTTGAGGAGCTCGGCGACGATGTAAATGTCGGGCTTGATCGAGTCGATCACGCTGACGGCGGCGGCGACGATCGCGTCGGAGTTGGGGTCGCCGTAATCGCGGCTGAGGACCATGGCCATGCGCGCCGTCTCGGTGGAGGCGCGTCGGTAGGTCTCGATGTCGTGGGTGCTCCCGCGGATAAACATGACGTTCTCCTCGCGGAATGGGAGCTCATCGATCTGGTCGCTGATGAGGACGATCTCCTCTGCGCCGTGCTGCGGGTCGGAGCGGATCTCGTCGATGAGCTGTCGCACACGGGTCTCGGAGGGGTAGTGCACGATGAGGACGTGGTCCTTGGCCATGACGCGGCCCTGTCCTTTCAGGTTTCGGCTGGCGGCCTCGCTGACGCCGTCGATCACCATGCCGAAGAACAAACTGAACACGCTGAGTCCGATGATGACGATGAAGATGATGGTGCTGACGCGGGCGCCGAGGGATTGGGCGGAGTAGTCGCCGTAGCCGATGGTGGTGATGGAGATGATGCTGTACCAGAGGGCGGTCTCGTAGTCGAGGTCGGGCTCGACGCGCCGGTCAAAGAGCCAGAAGAGCGTGGCGTTGAGCACGACGCAGGCGATGAGGAGCATCCCGACCACGCCGAAGCCGAGCGAGCGCCGGGCGCGTAGCTTGCGGGTGAGTCGGATGATGCGGAGCTTGAAGTGCATCGGGGCGTCCCCATCGAGAGAGGGGACATGCTAATCGAACGCCGATCGATCAGGGGCAGCCTGCGGACCACTCGGTCAGGTAGCACGAGAAATCAGAGAGGTCGACGCCGTCGCCGGCGTTGCCGGGGTCGCAGACGCCCGTGGTGGTGATGTCCGCCGCGCTATCGCCGGTGGCCCACAGGCTGAGGTAATAGCTGAAATCGCTGAGTGTGACGAGCCCGTCGGGCACGCCGTTGGAGGTGCTCTCGGTCGTCACGTCGGCGACGCACACCGGTGCGGGGTCGAGATACGCGAGGGCCGCTCCCATGATGCCCGCGCGATCGCCTGTGGTCAGGATGGTCTCGAACGGGAACCCCAGCATGATGAGCCGGCCATCGTTCGCGCCGCCCGCGAACTGGACGGCGGCGCCGCCGCCGAGCCCCCCCAGGTAGGTCATCGCGAGCGAGGATCCGTTGCTCGGAGCGATGACGTCGCAGAAGTTGGCGTCGTAGACCACGTTCCCGTCGTCAAAGTCCACTGACAGTCCGTCGAACGCCGAGCCCGGCACGCCGGCGGCGCTGTAGGTCAGCGCGTCGTCGGCAACGAAGTCGGCCCGCAGCGTGTTGTTGTAGAAGCCGATGGCGTTGCCGAGCGCGTCCATGTCCCAGCCGATCTCGGCGCCGGAGACGAACAGGCTCCCGCCGTCGGCGAGGTGGTCCTCAACGAGCGATTGCTCGATGGCATCGAGCGTCGCGTTGTTGGACGACTCCTCGCCAAGGATCCAGACCACGGTGACATAGGCGGCTCGGTGGCGCTCGACGCCTATG
>JBCAXI010000169.1:0-6286 GCA_038534175.1 Planctomycetota bacterium
GCCCGGCAAGCAACGCCAGTACAACGAACATGTCTCCGAAGCCAAGCGTGAAGAGACCAAGCTCAAGCGCGTCGAGAAGATCAAGCCGATGATTCTCGAGGGCGTGGGCCTGCACGACAAGTACAAGAACTGCTGATCGGACGGCACAGGGTGCCGTGGTCTGGAGCCCGCAGGGCGGAAGGCCACGTGTTTCGCGTTCGGATGCTGAATCGTGGCCTTCGCTGCGCTCAGACCACGGCACCCGGACCTACACCGCGCGGACGACGTTGCCGCCGTAGATCGGATAGCGCTCGCACATGGCGCGGACGTCAGCCCTGACGGCCTCGCACGTCGCGGGGTCGCCCTTGGCGTCGAGCACGCGATCGATGCACTCGGCGACCATCGGCATGTCGGCCTCCACGAGCCCGCGCGTGGTGACGGCCGGAGTTCCGAGGCGGATGCCGCTGGTCTGCTTCGGCGGGCGCGGGTCCTGCGGCACGCCGTTCTTGTTGCAGATGATGCCCGCCGACTCGAGCCAGACCTCCGCGTCGGCGCCGATGAGCTCGGCGTCCTTGGTGCGCAGGTCGACGAGCATGAGGTGGTTGTCGGTGCCGCCGCTGGCGATGCGGTAACCGTGGTCGATGAGCGCGTCGGCGAGGGCGCTCGCGTTGGCCTTCACACGTTGCTGGTAGGCCTTGAACTCGGGCTGGAGGGCCTCTCTGAACGCGATGGCCTTGGCGGCGATGACGTGCATGAGCGGGCCACCCTGCATGCCTGGGAAGACGGCGCGATTGAGCTTCTTCGCCAGCGCTTCGTCATCACTCAGAATCAGGCCTCCGCGGGGGCCGCGGAGGGTCTTGTGCGTGGTCGTCGTGACGACGTGGGCATGCGGGAACGGGCTCGGGTGCTCGCCCGCGGCGATGAGGCCCGCGATGTGCGCCACATCGGCGTGCAGCAGGGCGCCGCACTGGTCGGCGATGGCGCGGAAACGCGCGAAGTCGATGACGCGCGGGTAGGCCGAGTAGCCGCACATGAGCAGCTTGGGCTTGTGCTCCATGCAGAGTTCTTCCACGGCGTCGTAGTCGATCTGCTCAAACTCGGCGTGTTCCTTGTCGTAGTGCAGCGGGTAGTGCACCGGGTTGAACCACTTGCCGCTGAGATTGACCTTGAGCCCGTGCGAGAGGTGCCCGCCGTCGGCCAGCACGAGCGAGGCGAACGTGTCGCCAGGCTCGAGCAGGGCGAGGAAGACCGCCGCGTTGGCCTGCGCGCCCGAGTGCGGCTGCACGTTGGCGAACTGGCAGTTGAACAACTCGCAGGCGCGGGCCTGGGCGAGGCGCTCGACCTCGTCGTGGTGGACGCAGCCGCCGTAATACCGCGCGCCGGGCAGGCCCTCGGCGTACTTGTTGGTCAGGCACGTACCCATGGCGTGGACCACGGCCGGGCTGGCGTGGTTCTCGCTGGCGATGAGCTCGAGCGTGAACTCCTGCCGCTCGGCCTCTTGCTCGATGAGCGAGGCGATGTCAGGATCCTGCTGGCGGATGAGGTCGGTGACGCCTTGGGCGAGGGGGTCTTGGGCCATGCGGCGATCGTAGGGCACGAGCGTGCGGGGCTCACCACAGTTCAAAGGCCAGACGGGCCCCGGGCGAGCCACCCGCGCGTCAGGGCGTGAACCAGGTCGCCACGGCGTGGTGCCGCACCACCGCGCACGCGGCGGCCAGCACGCCGACAACCGACAGCCCCACCCACACCGAGGTCGATCCAGAGACCCGCCACCCTCGACGCAGCGTGACCCACCACCACCACGCCTGCCAGGCGATGATCGGAATACCTACGGGCCACCAGTACGCGTTGAGCCACGCCTGCACATCGGCCCACGGACCAATAGACCAGCCGGGCCCGATGGCGCTCGGGACGATCGCCAGATCGACCAGGCGCTCGACAAGCCGCACGACCGCGAGCGGGACGAGCCAGGCGATCGAGTAGATCGCGGCGCGAGCGACGTGCGTCAGTCGCACTCGCGCGCGTCGCCGGGTCGTCGGCGCCACGCCCAGCACGACCGTGGCGCCGAGCGCGAAGGCCAGCCCGGCCGAGACCGGCGCGGGCCACGACTGCGAGGGAGGCCAATACCACCCGAGCCGCCCGGAGCCCAGCCCCATGACTCCGAACACCGGCTGGGCGAGCGCCCGACCAATAACGTCGAGCGGCGCGTACTGCAACGGCTGCGTGGACCACGTGGCGTACACCACGTGATGCCAGAACTCGCCCACGCACGAGTGCGCGATAAACACGAGCTGCGCGGCGATCCACAGGGGCACCAGCAGCCGCGCGAGCCACACGATCGCCAGGCGAGACGAACCAAGGTGGTGCAGCCCCACGCGTCGCCAAAACAGCGGCGGCCACGCGATCCACGCGCCGGTCCGCCAAGCCCAGAGCAGGTCTCGCTTCGAGCCCTCCGCGTGGTCGTAGAAACCGTGCACACGCCCCAGCCGTGGGTGGAGCAGATCCCCCCAGCGAAACTCATACCCACACTCGCTGCATCGACCCTCGATCGGGCAGTCATCGGTCCACGTGTCAACCTCGCCTTGCAGGTCGTACCGGCAGCGGGGGCATCGCGGCTCGCGATCGGGCGGGTGAGGTTCGGCTGCTGGATCTGGCATCCGCGCGCACTCCAACGGCTACACGAACACTCCAAAGATAAACCGCGACTGCAGCAGCACGAGAATGGTCAGCAGCAGGCCGACGGCCACCATCGCCCGCCACACCGCGACGCCGCGCTCGAGGCGCCAGCCGCGAACAACGGTCACGCGCCACCACCAGGCCTGCCACGCGACCACCGCGAGCGAGGTCAAGAGCGCGTACTGCTGGCAGAACTCGTGCATGGGCGTTTCAAAGAACGCGTGTCGGCGCCAAAAGCCGGTTCTGGGAAACGCGGCGTCACGCACAAAAAGCGTGAGACGCTCGATCCACCACACGAGCGCGAGCAGCACGAGCCACGCCGAGCCGTAGGCCAGCGCTCGCACGCCGTGCGCAAGGCGGACCTTGGCGACGCGGCGTGTCGTCGGCGAAACGAGGAAGACGATGATCGGCCCGAGCGAGAAGACCAGCCCCGCCACGAGGCACAAGGGCCAATCCAGCAGCACGATCCAGTCGCCCTCGAAGCGGCTCCGCCAGTAGTAGATCCACCGACCGGGATCGGTCCACGGCCGGAGCGTGAGGTGGTACGCCAGATCGCGCTCCAGCCGATCCAGACGGGGCTGCAGGAGCCCCGCGTCGGCGTACAGAATCCACATCGCGTGCCCGGCGCGCGTCAGGCTCGCCGCGACGAACAGCCACAGCAGCACGCCAACCAGCCAGAACACCGCCAACCGAACCGGACCGAAGCTCGCCATGCCGACGCGGCGCCAGAAGACACTCGGCGCCAACGCCCACGCGAGCGTGACCCATCGCCAGCGGCTCTTCGTGCCGCGTTTCGTCGCGGCCTCGTAGAAGCCGCGCGGTCGCACGAGTCGGTCGCGGAGCACCTCGCGCCATTGCAGTGTCAGCCCGCACTCGCTGCAGACGCCTTCCAGAGGACAGGCGTCACGCCAACGCTCGATCTCGCCCGAGAGGTCGTAGCCGCAGCGGGGGCATTCAGACGTGCGAGGCATGCTCATGGCGCGGCCTCGCACACGGCAACCACAGCAAGAGCGATGGTCGCGAGCCCGAGGTCATACATGAGACGGATGATGCCGCCCGGTGCCAAGAAAGTAGCGGCGACCGCGGTCACCCACGCCAGCAGCGTGAGCACCGCGGCGACCCACCACGAGACGTCAAGGCGCAGATACCGCCTCAGCACCGCGTGGAGCCACCACCACAACAGCAAGGCCGCCCACGCCACCACCAGCCAGTCACTCGCGTGCTCGAGCGGCGTCACGATCCAACCAGCGAGGCCATAGATCCACCGGGGCGCCCAGGCAACGTGCCCGGCGGCCTGGACCGCCGTGTACAACATCGGCCACAGCACCACCACCGCGACGAACAGCGGCGTCACCGAGATCGTGTAGAGCCCGACCCGGCATACGTGCACCCGCCGAATGCGTGCGGTGCACAACGTGACGGGCAATAGAAACAGCGTCATCGGCGTCAGCAGCGCCGCGAGGATGGCCAACCCCACATCCGCCCGCACATCCACTGTCGACCATCGGTACAGATTCCCAACCGGGACGGCGATCAGGTGCCAATGCGAGGCCAAGTCCTTCGTGGGCACGTACCCGTTCGCGAGGTTGCCAAGCATGAGCGCTGCCGCCATTGGCGCCGACAGCAGCAGCGCGTACAGAGCCGGAAGGGCGAGCACCACAAAGACCACGAGCCGGCGCCACGCGATCGGATGCTCCATCCGAATCGAGCCCCAGAAACGAGCCGGCAGCAACACCCGCAGCGCTGTCCGCAAGAACGCCAACCAAAGGGCTCGCTCCGCGCGCTCGAACAACCATGGGGGGCGTCGGAATCGATCATTGAGCAACTCCGCCCATCGCATCGCGAGCCCGCACTCGCTGCAGACGCCATCCAGCGGACAGGCCTCGCGCCAGCTCTCAATCTCCCCACTCAGGTCATACCCGCATCGCGGGCACTCGGGAGTGGTCTTCATGCCCGCAGCCTACCGCGGGAAGGCCCGTGACCAGCGCGACAAATTTTGGCGCCACGAGACTCAATTTCAGGCCTTACAGCACCAGCATCACGATCCACATGATCAGCGGCGTCAGCAGCACCACGGCGAAAATCAGAATGAGCACCGCGCTCTCGAATCGTCGCAGCGATCGGCGTGCGGGGTCGGTCGGCGCGCGGTCGACCTGGAACGTGTCCTCTCGATGTCCGGTGGTGACGCGGACGGCGCGCCACTCGAGCGCGGCGCCGCACTCGGGGCAGCACAGCGCGATGTCGCGCGCCTCGGCGAGATGCCCGGCGAGGTCGTAGCCACAGGAGGGACAGATGGGAACGCCGCCGTCGGGCATGGATGAGCGTACGCGGGCTCAGCCCTGAAGCGGCACGACGCCCGCGAGCGCCTCCGAGGCCGACGGCAGCGCGTCGAGATCGATCGGCAGGTACACGCCGCGCTCGTGGTCGCTGTTGAGCACGATGGCGTTGGGCGGCACGAGCGTGACGCCGCTGGGCGCGTGCTCGTGCCCGAGAATGAACAGGTTGACCCCCCACCGCTCAACGAGGTCCTCGAGCTGCTCGTCGTCGTAGCCGCGGCCCCAGACCATGAGGTACGCCGAGCCGCGCCGTGGCTCGTAGTCCTCGTCGGTCAGCGATCGCGAGAGGACTGTCGCGTCGAAGCGATTCATCGCGGTCAGCCCGGGCACGCTGTGCGCGCACAGCACGTCGCCCCGGGGCGTGACGCAGCGCAGCGCCAGCGGCATCGAGCGCACGAACGTCTCGATCGCCGCGTTGACCCGGTCGGCGTCGTTCTCGAACGCGTACGCCACGGCGTCGTTGAAGGCCTCGACCACACGCACGCCGTCCTTGATGATGCCCGCGCCGACGATCTGGCTCAGCTCGTGGTTCGCGAGCAGCGTGTGGACGTGCTCGGGGAAGTCGGCCTTGAGGGCCGCGACGCGGGTGAGCGCGCGGTAGCTGAAGTCCATGCCGTTCATGAGGCGATCGGAGTGGATGACCTCGTGCAGGGTGAGGTGGCGCCGATCGGCGTCGGGAGCGTCGGGCGTGAGGCCAGCGACCTCGACGAGGCGTTGGAAGTGGATCGGGTTGTCGTGCAGATCGCCTGTGGCGATCAGGCGCCCGGGGGCCTCGACGCGGTCGATCGAGCCGTCGCGGCAGGAGGCGGCGCGATTGGCCTCGGCGCCGGCCTCGAGCGCGGCGACCACCGCGTCGGCGTCTTGCAGATTGAGCGAAGCGCTGCGCATGCCGGGAGATTACGGCACGTGGGTGGGAGCCATGCGAGCGACACCGCTCTGGAGAGCGATGCCATTCCAGCGCACGGCTCGGAGAGCCATGCCGCCCAGATGCGCCACCAAGCGATTCAGTCGTCGTCGCCGGTGAGGCGTTTCTCGGGCGTCTGCTGGGCTCGGAGCAGGCCCTCGATGAGCTGGAGGCGGTCGGCGACGAATCGCATGGACTCGGGGCGATTGCCCTGCTGGATCTCGACGCACTGCATGATGAGCTCGTTGAGCCGCGGGGGGATGCGGGGGTTGAGCTCGATCGCCGGCTTGGGCTTCTCGATGAAGTCGTCGTCAAGCGAGGTCACGAGCGAGTCGCCCTTGGCCAGCGCGGTCGGGATGTGGTGGCGCGTGAGCACCCAGTACATCGTGGC
>JBCAXI010000170.1:0-6263 GCA_038534175.1 Planctomycetota bacterium
CGTGGTCGAGCGGCTCGGCATCAATGTGATCATCCGCGGGCAGCTCGAGGGCTCGGTGGTCTTCAACGCCCAGCAGGAGGTCGCCGAGGACCAGCTCTTCATCTTTCTCGAGGCGTTGCTCGACCAGTTCGGCTACGCGATCACGCTCGACCCCGATACCGGGTTCTACGTGATCACGTCGACCGACCAGCTCGTGACGACGATCCAGAAGGATCTCGGCACGACGCGCATCATCCCAACGCCGTCGGTGCGGCCCTCGTCGTTGCAAACGGCGCTGTCCGCGATCTTCGGTGGCACGACCAACCCACGCGCCGCGGCGGCCGGCGCCTCGGGCGGAGTCAGCATCAGCTACGTCGATGACCTCGGCGTCATCCTCGTGAGCGGCCCGCCGCGGCGGCTCAGCCAGGTCGAGGCGTTGGTCCAGCAGCTCCTCGCCGAGTACGCCAAGCAGGAGTTCTTCAAGGTCGAGCTTGAGCACGTCGCCGCGCCCGCCGCGAGGCAGCGGCTCGTTGAGCTCGTCAGCCGAACCGCGGGAGGCGGCGCGGCCCGCGGCGTGCGCGCCGCCAACGCCGAGGCCGCGGCGATCATCTCCGGCGGCAGCAGCCTGGACAATCTCGCCGAGCGACTCACCGCCGACCCCTCCTCCAACGCCCTCATCTTCCGCGGGCTTGAGCAAGAGGCCGACCAGGTCCGTCAGCTCATCCGAGACATCGATCGACCCACGCTGCTCGTCCCGCGCAAGTACTTCGCGGGCTCGGCCTCGCGCCAGATCGCCGACATCGCCAGCCAGCGTGGCCTCGGCGAGGTCATCACGCTCGACAGCGGAACCAGCAACAACAACCGATTCTCCGCCGACCTCCAACGCGCCCAGCAGCTCCAGCGCGGGCTCGGAACCAACGCCCAGACCGTCTCGGGTGGGTCGGCGATGGTCGTCGACGAGACCAACGGCACCATCATCTACTACGGCACCGAGGCTCAGCAGACCCAGCTCGCCGCGCTCATCGACCAGCTCGACACCGACGCCGAGATCGTTGTCATCAAGGAGTACAAGCTCCAGTACGCCGACGCGGAGGTCGTTGCCGATCTGCTCAACTCGCTGATCAACAACGAGCGTCAGACAGTCGACGCGCCGCTGCTGGGCACGGACCGCAGCCGCGATCGTCGCCTGCCCGCCGAGCGCATCCTCGACGCGGCCCGCGAGGCCGACATCGTCGCGGCGACCGAGGGCGGTGGGATCACGCTCAGCGCGAGCGAGGATCTGTTTGTCATCGCCGACGTCGACAACAACCAGCTGCTGGTCAAGGCGCCCATGCGACAGCAGGAGGAGCTCGAGACCCTGATCGGCAAGATCGATCTGCAGCGCGCCCAGGTGTACGTCGAGGCGACCATCGTCACGGTCTCGAACACCGAGAGCGCCCGCCTCGCGATCGAGGGCGCGATCAACAACGCCAACGGCGACCCGATCATCCAGAGCCTCTTCGGGCTGACCAACGCGGGCGACAACATCCTCAGCCCGCGCACCGTCAGCACCGGCCTGCCCGGGCTGACCACCGCGGTCATCGGCTCCGACTTCGTGCCGTTCGTGCTCACCGCGATCCAAACAGACACCGACGCACGCATCATCTCGACGCCCCAGCTGCTCGTGAACGACAACGTCGAGGCGTCGATCTCCAGCACGCAATCCGAGCCCACCACGACCACGCAGGTCGGCGAGACCTCCGACATCACCAGCTTTGGCGGCTTCGAGGACGCGACCACCAGCCTCGATATCAGGCCGACCATCAGCTCGGGTGGGCAGCTCATTCTCGAATACACCGTTGCGCTGCAAGACTTCGTCGGCTCCGGCGCCGACGGCATCCCACCGCCGCGCATCAGCCAGGACCTCACCGGCTCGGTCACGCTCCCCGACAACACCACCGTTGTCGTCGGCGGTATCACCACCTCGGACCTCACCGAAACGGTCGACAAGATCCCGCTGCTGGGAGACATCCCGCTCATCGGCCAGCTCTTCCGCGACACCAGCCGAACCGAGGTCGAGTCGCTGCTCTACGTGTTCATCACGCCGCGAATCATGCGGGACCCCAACTTCCGAGATCTGCGCCTGCTCACCCGCGGCCCGCAGACCACCAGCGCCATCCCAGGCGAGTTCCCCGAGATGGATCCCGTGCGTATCCCGGTGCTCGACGTGCGGTCGGGCACCGATCTGCTCGCGGGCCGTCCCGCGCTGCCGACGCGTGCCGAGCAGAACCTGCCGCCCGCGAACTGGTCGTCCCCCATCATGACTCCGACGCCAACGCAGATGCCGGCCCCGACCCTGCCCGAGCTCGAAGCGCCCACGACCATCCCGCTCGACGCCCCGATCCGGCCCGCCAACGAGCCGGCCAACCCGTGGGTGCAGCCCAACGTCTGGCCGAGCAGCACGCGCACCGAGCTGGCACCCTCGCGTCGCACGCCTTCGAACTAACCTCCCACCACACGGACCATGGCCAGCAACCGCTCGCTCATCCCCTTCCGCAAGCCCGCGTCCGAGGTGTCGGCCCAGACCGGCGCCGCCGACCCGAACGCGGCGCTCATCGCCCAGGACCTCACCCGCGCCGCCGCGGCCTGGGGTGAGACGCTCCGGCTCAGCCCCGACCAGCTCGCCGCCTTCCCGCGCACGCCCGGCTCCGACGACGAGCCGTGGGACGTGCTGCTCCAGATGCTCGCGATGGACGAGCACTCGGCGCTCAAGGCCTTCGGCGAACGCTCCGGCGCGCCCTTCGACCCCGAGCCCAAGCTCGACGACTCCGCTTCGCGGTTTTATGAGTTGGTTCCCCCCGACGTCGCGAGACAGCACCACGTCGCCGCGACACGCGCCGAGGGCCCGCCCGAGTCGCGCACCTACGTCATCGCGACGGCCCAGCCGCTGCAGCCCGCCGTCTTCACGCTCATCGAGGAACGACTCGACGCGCCGATCACGCTCACACTCGCGCCCCGCGCGGCCGTCGCCAACCTCATCAACCGCGGCTACGAGCAACGCGGCGATCTCGTCACCGAGATCATCGAAGAGCTGCCCTTAGACGAGACCGCGATCCAATCCGCCGCGGGCCTCGCCGGCGGCTCCAACGACCTGCTCGCCCTCGCCCGCCAGGGCCCGGTCATCCGACTTGTGAACATGATCTTGTTCGAGGCGCTCCGACGCCGAGCGTCGGACATCCACGTGCACCCAGAGGAGTCACGCCTCGCGATCCGCTTCCGCGTCGATGGCATGCTCGTCGATGCGTTCACACCCCCAGCCTCGCTGGCCCCCGCGATCTCTTCTCGCCTCAAGGTCATGACCGAGCTCGACATCGCCAACCGCCAATCGCCCCAGGACGGGCAGACGTCCGTCCGCCTCGGGCAGAAACGCGTTGACATCCGCCTCTCGGTCATCCCCACGGTCCACGGCGAGAGGATTGTTCTTCGACTGCTCGACCAGGAGCAAACCCAGCTCAGCCTCGACGCCGTCGGCATGTCCAAGGCGATGCAATCGCAGCTCATGGACATCGTCGACCGCCCCAACGGCATGGTGCTCGTCACCGGCCCGACCGGCAGCGGCAAGACGACGAGCCTCTACGCCGCCCTCGGGCGCATCGATCGCAACAGCCGCAACGTGATGACCATCGAGGACCCGGTCGAGTACCGCCTCGAGGGCATCAGTCAGATGCAGGTCAACCCGAAGCGTGGCGTCACCTTCGCCACCGGCCTGCGCGCGCTCCTGCGACAAGACCCCGACGTCATCCTCGTCGGTGAGATCCGCGACGAAGAGACGGCCCAGCTCGCGGTGCAGGCCTCGCTCACGGGCCACTTCGTGCTCGCGACGCTGCACACCAACGACGCGCCGAGCGCCATCCCGCGCCTCATCGACATCGGCCTGCCGCCCTACCTCATCACCTCTTCACTCCTAGCCGTCATGGCCCAGCGCCTGCTACGCCGCCTCTGCCCCGACTGCCACGGCGCCGGCACCATCCAGGGCGCCCGCTGCGATACCTGCTTCGGCTCGGGCTACAAGGGGCGACTCGCGGTCTACGAAATCATGGAGATGAACGACCGCCTGCGCCAGCTCACCGCCGACCGCGCCGACGGCGTCACCCTGTACGAGGCCGCGGTCGACACCGGCTTCAAGCCCATGCGCGAGGACGCGAAAGACAAGCTCGAGCTCGGCCTCACGGACCAGGCGGAGATCTATCGCGTCTTGCACTAGCCATCAGCTGTTCAGATACGTCGTCCATCGCGTCCACGCCCGCCGGGCTGACGCGTCGCTCACCAAAAATCCACACTCCGAGCACACGTCGCTGTCCGCTCGATCTCGTAGGTCGTAGCCACAGCGGGGGCACACCGCGCCGTTCGCCGCACGAACCGCGGCCTTGGTCTTCGCTGCGTGCCTCATGAACCAGCTGATGAACCCAACGTTCCACACCGTCGCAGCACCTACAAACCACATGACGTGATCGATAAACACGTCCATCGACCACGCCATCACAAGCAGTCCAGGAAGCACAACGATCGAGGACCCAACAACGCCCACCGTGAATGGACGCCGGAGGAAGGTGGCGTTCCAGAGGCTGATATCCTTCGATGCGGTGTCGTTCATGGCGGCCCGCAGAGTATCGATCGGCGTGATGGTCTGAGCGATGCGATGGCCACGATCGATCGCCCAACACGTGGCCTTTGCAACCTCTGGCAATAGCTCGACGGGCCCAACCACAGCTCACGGACCAGGCGGAGATCTATCGCGTCTTGCATTGAGCCAGTCGAGCCAGTCCTGGAAGCCGTCGTACATCCGACAGTCCTTCCAGATCTTGACCGCCTCGGCGTCCGTGATGCGTGCGCCACACTCGGTGCACAGGCTCGGATCAACCCGATCGCGCAGGTCGTAGCCGCAGTCGGGGCACACCACGCCCTTCGATTCTTGCACCAGCCTCGCCAGTCCCCGAGAGCGGAACCAGGGCCATAGCGCCACCGGAATCGCCGAGAGAAGGCACAACCCCAGACCCCACCAAGACAATCGCGCGGGTAGCACGAGGAACGAAGCGACGACCGCGACTCCCAGGAGGAGTTGGGCCGCGAACACCCACCTCCGCATCACCCGCAGGACGCGCGGCGTGACCACCTCACCAAGCTTTCTCTGTCGTTGATGCATCGCGGATCACACACGTTACATGCCACGACGACATCGGTCATCGTGCCGGGATGGGGGCGGGGGCGTGGCCTTGGCAGGCCGAACTCCGCGTTCCAACGCCCAGCGCGCGGCCTTGCGCCCTTTGGGCTCGGAACGACGCCGCCCTACGCTTGCCTCGTGCATGTCGCCCCCACCACTGTTAGCGGCCGGCGCCTCCGCATGGAGCCGCTGACGCGCGCTCACGCCCCGTTGCTCGCCCGATCGCTCGATCCGGCGTGCTTTATCTACATGCGCGAGCAACCGACAAAGGGACACGACGTGTCGGCCGCCGAGGCGTACATCGACGCGTTGCATCGGGTGCCGACCGCCGTGCCGTTCGCCGCGATCGAGCTCGACCCACCCGATCATGACGGGCCGATGCCCGTCGCCGTCAGTCTGTATTGCGACATCCGGCCCGAGCACCGCGGGCTGGAGATCGGCTACACGTGGATCGCCCCGTCCCGCCGCGGCGGATTCGTCAATCCCGAGATGAAGCTCCTGCTCATGCGCCACGCCTTCGAGTCGCTCGGCGCGATGCGCGTGATGCTCAAAACCGACCTGCGCAACACGCGCAGCCAGGCGGCCATCACCAAGCTCGGCGCCACACGCGAGGGCGTGCTGCGCCAGCACCAGCTCATGCCCGATGGCGCCATCCGCGACACCGTCGTGTTTAGCGTCATCGATTCGGAGTGGGCCAGCGTCAAGCAACGCCTGGTCGAGCGTCTCGGCTACGAGCCCTGAGCGCTCGACTCGCGACCACGCGCCGCGGCCTGCTCCTTGGCCGAGCCGTAGTGCTTCTTCCACTCGCGCCACGCCTCGTCGATCTCACCGTCGCTCACGCGTAGGCCGCACTCGCTGCACAGCGTCTCGTCGGCCCGACCACGCAGGTCGTAGCCGCAGCGCGGACAAAGCATGCCGCCGGTCTCGCGAACAAGTCGACGCAGACGCGAGACCGCCCGAATCCACCAGACGCACGTCCCCACTTGCAGCGGCCCAGCCAAAAGCCACATCCAGTTGTACTGGATCCACGGCACGCCCAACAGCCAGATCGCTGATCTGGGGTGGTGGGGCGATCGCGATCTGG
>JBCAXI010000171.1:0-6256 GCA_038534175.1 Planctomycetota bacterium
AAATGTTGCCACGTGTCATGTCTTAACTCTCCTTGGCGGCACGCCTTGCGTGCCAGTGAGTCGCTAGCGATCGACCCCATCGGGCTTTCCCCGCATTCCGAGCGGAGAGGAGATCAATCGCGATGTCCAACAGTAACAGTACCGGCACGATGACGGAACAATGTTCCAGAAAAAACTGGCCTGAAGTGGTCAAATCGCAATTTGTTGAAATGCTTCCGTACCAAACACAAGTGTTGCATCACCATCAGTGTCGTTTTGATTGAACTTTGATCGGGTTTTGACGGAAGTGTTTCGGACTCATTGGCCCGTTATCGGGGTGTGGCGGTTTCGGGGGGGTGAATCGCTTGGATGCAGCCCCGGCAGCGTGGTCGTGTTTGGCGAGCGGCTTGAGTCGACGCTTGGCAGCGGGGGGGTACTTCAGGCGGTCGGAATGAGCGCCGTGGGTACGCTGGTCCGATGGCTGGTTTGTTTGATGGCACCCCACTCGAGCGGCCGGTGACGTGCGAGCACTGCTCGCGCCCGCACGGCTCGTGTGACTGTCCTCGGGGAGCCGATGGCCGGGTTCGGCTGGCTCGGGACCAGCACCCGCGTGTGCGCCGCGAGCGACGCCGGGGCAAGTGGAACACCATCGTTGCGGAACTGGACCCGGTCGCGACCGACCTCAAGGACCTGCTGAAGGCGCTGCGCACGGGCCTCGGCACGGGCGGCGGGATCACCGACGGCGAGCTGGTGATCCAGGGGGACCATCGCGACGCGGTGGTGAAGAAGCTGTGTGAATTGGGCTACAAGGCCAAGGCGTCGGGCGGCTAGAACCGCAGACGCAGCGTGCGCGCGGCGCCGGTGTCGTTCAGGATGATCGCGTAGAGGCGCGTGTACTCGTCTTCGGCCAGGTCGGCGTCCTTGGGACCGCCGAGCGCGTGGACGATGGGCGCGACGGTGTTGGAGTGCGCGACGACGAGCACCGCGTCGCCGGCGTGGCGGTCTCGAATGAGCCGCACGAGCTCGTCGTTGTCGAAAGGGTTGTAGGGCGTGAGCTGGACATCAGCGCCTTGCGCGACGGGCGAGCCCGTGTCGCGAGAGCGGGTTGTCGGCGTGACGAAGACCGCGGCGATCGAGGCATCAGCGAGCATCGCCGCGAGCCGCTCGGCGCGGGCCGCCCCGGCCGGGCTGAGTTCGGGATCTCGACCCGAGTCGGCGGCCTTCTCGGCGTGGCGGACGACATACACGACTGTGGCCTCGGGCTTTGGGTTGGGGTTTGGCACAGGCTGGGGCCGTGGAGCCGCGGCGAGGCAGGCGAAGGCGAGCAGCGCGGTGAGTGTGAGCGCGAGCGGACGGTGAATGGGGCGTTGGAGTTGCGGGCGCATCACGTGCTCCGGAGCGGGGATCGTGGCTGGCATGATTGGGTGTGTGGGTGGGCGTATTCTCGCGGGATGATGAACCCGCTGCGGACGGAACGGTTGCTGATCAGGCCGATTCGGGCGGATGATCTCGATGATTTCATTGCGATCTTCTCGGATCCGGAGGTGTGCCGGTATCTGGGGGACGGGCGGCCGCGATCTCGCGAGCGCGTCGAGCTCTCGCTGCGGAACAGCCTGCTGTGCTGGGAGCGTCACGGCTTCGGGCTGTGCGCGGTCGAAGCGGACGACGTGGTGCTGGGTGATTGCATGATCACGCCGATCGCGCGATCCGGCGTGGACGCGACGGATCTGGACGTGCGCGGGCCGGAAATCGAGATCGGGTATCGGCTGGGGCGCTCGGCGTGGGGCAAGGGCTACGCGACGGAGGCGGCGCGGGCGTTGCTCGCGTGGGCGATGGAGGCGGACGACGGGCCGAGGCTGCCGCGACTGGTCGCGGTGGCGTATCCGGAGAACGCGGCGTCACGACGTGTGCTAGAGAAGATTGGGATGCGGCACTGCGGCGAGACGGAGGCGTACTACGACATGCGGCTGTCGTTGTTCGCGACGGGTGCTCACGAGACAGCGTAGCGGGTTGGATCGGCGATGCCCGCGGCCTCAAAGCCGGCCGTGCGGAGTCGACAGGCGTCGCAGCGGCCGCACGCGAGCGAGTCCTCGGGGTCGTAGCAACTCAGCGTGTGCGCGTAGTCGACGCCGAGCCTGACGCCCGTCTTGATGATGTCGGCCTTGGTCATGTCGATCAGTGGCGTGCGCACGCGCAGCCATGGCTCGTGCTCGGCCTCGACGCCGAGCTTGGTGCCGAGGTTGGCGGCGCGTTCGAACGCCTCGATGAACTCGGGGCGACAGTCGGGGTAGCCCGAGTAGTCCACGGCGTTGACGCCGACATAGAGGTCGCGGGCGCCGACGACCTCGGCGTAGCCGGCGGCGATGGAAAGAAAGGTGAGGTTGCGCGCGGGGACGTAGGTGATCGGGATGCCGGCGTCGGGCTCGTCCTGTTCGGTGTGGCCCTTGGGCGGCTGGCTCTTGGGGACCGGGATGTCATCGGTCAGGGCGGAACCGCCGATGGCGCGGAGTTCGACCTGGACGGTGCGATGTGAGGCGGCACCGAGGTGCTGGGCGATGTGCTTGGCCGCGTCGAGCTCGGCGCTGTGTCGCTGGTCGTAGCTGATGGTGAGGGCGTGGCAGATGTGGCCGGTCTGTCGAGCGAGGGCGAGGGCGGTGGCGCTGTCGAGGCCGCCGGAGAGAAGGACGACGGCGGGCGTGCGGGTGGACATGCGGTACAGAAGGATGTCGGGCGGCGAAGGTCCAGCGAAGCATGGGCGATGGATGCAACTGGCGATCGCGGCGTGGGTACCACGGCGTTCTTGGAGGACACGTGGCCGAGCCGAACGCATCGAGCGATTCCGAGATCGGCGCACGGCCGGGGCGGGGCTGGGCGGCGGTGGCGCTCTCGGCGCTGTTCCACTGCCTGGTGCTGGGATCGTATTTCTGCCTGCGTCCGGTGCGCGAGGCGATGGGCGTGCAGGGCGCGTTCTGGAACCTGTACTGGCTGTTCGGCTGCACACTGGTGGTCATGGTCCTGGCGAGCGTGGTGTACGCGTGGGCGACGACGCGGGTGTCTCGGCGGGTGTTCATCCCGGCGAGCTACGGGTTCTTCATGCTGAACCTGCTGGGTTTCGCGGCGCTGCTGTGGTGGGCGCCCGACGCGGTGGACGTGCGGATCGGGTGGGCGTTTTTCGTGTGGCTTTCGGTGTTCAACATGTTCGTGCTGAGCGTGTTCTGGTCGTTCATGTCGGACGGGTGGCTGCTGGAGGAGAGCAAGCGGGCGTACCCGATCGTGGCGGTGGGCGGCACGGTGGGCGCGCTGGGCGGGGCGGCGCTGTCGGGCGCGTTGGTCGGCTCGATCGGGCCGGTCGGGCTCATGCTGGTGGCGATCGGGCTGCTCGGCGGCGCGCTTGGGTGCTTTCTCGCGCTCGACATCGGCTGGTTCCGCACGGCGCGGGATCCGGACCCGGAGACGCCGAAGGTGGTGGACGCGGAGTGGCCGATCAAGGGCCGCGCGCTGAGCGGGCTGACGCGTCTGGCGCGATCGCGGTACCTGCTGGGGATCGCGGGGTACATCGGGCTGATGACGATCGCGAACACGTTCTTGTATTTCACGCGTTCGGAGCTGATCGCGGATACGTCGGACGAGCTCGAGGCGCGTGTTCAATTGTTTGCGTATATCGACACGCTGCAGCAGGGGCTGACGCTGGTTGCGCAGCTGCTGGTCACGGGCGCGCTGCTCCGTCGTCTGGGTGTGGGCGTGGTGCTGGGCATCGCGCCGGTGGTGGTCGCGCTGGGGTTCACGGCGCTCGCGATCTGGGAGACCTACGCCGTGGTGGCGGTGTTCAGCGCGCTGTACGGGATGTCGCGGCACGCGTTCGCGCGTCCCGCCCGCGAGACGCTGTTCACAGTCGTAAGCCGCGAGGACAAGTACCGCGCGAAGAACATGATCGACACGGTCGTGTATCGCGGCGGCGACGTGGTGGGCATGGGAGCCCAGGCCGCGATCGCGCTGGCGCTTGGCGTCGCGGGGCTGGCGTTGGCGGCGGCGCCGATGGCGGTGGTCTGGGTTGGATTGGGCGTGTGGCTGGCACGATCGCAAGCGGCACGGCGGACGATCGGCGGATCGGACGATGGAACGGCGACCGACGGCCCGCAACCGGCGGCCGCGTCGGGCTGAAGAACGCGGTATGGGCGATCGGGGGCGCCGAGCAAGCCCGGAGGTCAGTGATGGTTGGATCGAACGAGCGGAGCCGTCGCGAGGTGTTGAAAGCGGCGGGCGGTTTGGCTGCGGTGTCGGCATTGCCGATGTCGGCGTTGGGTGGATGGCTGGTCGAGGACGTGGTGCCGAAGCGGATCTTGTTTTTGGGTGGCACGGGGTTTCTCGGGCCGCACATGGTGCGTCGGGCGCTTGAGCGCGGGCACGACGTGACGCTGTTCAATCGGGGGCGTTCGAATCCGCACCTGTTTCCAGAGGTGACAAAGCTGGTCGGTGATCGGTACACGGATCTGACGGCGCTCGAGAAGGGCGAGTGGGACGTGGTGATCGACACGTTCACGTACTTGCCCACGACGGTGCGCGCGACGGTGGACCTGCTCAGGGATCGGATCGATCGGTACGTGGTGGTGTCGACGATCTCGGTGTACGGGAATCGGAACGACATCGACATGGATGAGGCGGCGCCTCTGGCGGAGGTGGATCCGGCGGTCGCAGACGCGATGACGTCGCACCGCGAGGTAGGGATGCACTACGGGGCGATGAAGGCGTTGTGCGAGCGAGCGGCCGAGGAAGGGATGCCCGGTCGCGTGTGGAACAACCGCCCCGGGCTGATCGTGGGCCCGGGCGACGTGACCAATCGGTTCACGTATTGGCCCTGGCGTGTGCGTCGGGGTGGCGAGGTGCTCGCGCCCGGCGAGCCGGGGCACTACACGCAGTTCATCGATGTGCGCGATCTTGCAAACTTCATCATTCTGGGTTCGGAGCGAGGACTGACAGGCGCGTGCAACGCCGTGAGCCCGGCGCGGCACTTCACGATGGGCGGCGTGCTGGACGATTGCAAAGAGGCTTCGGGCTCGGACGCGACGTTCACGTGGACGGACGCGGCGTTTCTGCAGTCGCAGGGCGTGATGCCGTGGCAGCACATGACGTGCTGGGTCCCGCCGTCGGCGCCCGGATATGAGGGGTTTGGGCAGATCAGCGCCGCGCGGGCGGTGGCATCAGGGATGCAGATTCGTCCGGTGATCGAGACCGCTCGGGACACGCTGGCGTGGGTGGACAAGCAGGACGAGGCGTTCCGCGAGCGGCTGGACGCGGGTTTGGTGCCGGGGCGAGGTGGCGCGGGGCTGTCGAGCGAGCGTGAGGCCGAGGTGCTCTCGGCGTGGCGCGATCGCGTGGACGAGGGGTAGCGACCCGGCGACGGGTCGCGCCGGCGAGCACAGGCCAGAACGGAGTTCCGTAGACTGGCTCATCGATCACCGCGAGGTGATGGGTGGGCAGTCTTTTCTATTGGAGACATCTATATGGCCGCAGCGGATCAACTCGTCGCGATCGGTGCCTCGGCGGGTGGGCTCGAGCCGTTGCAGGAGTTCTTCGACGCCATGCCGGCGGACACCGGCATGGCGTTCGTGGTGGTCCAGCACCTCTCGCCGGACCATCCGTCGCTGATGGACGAGCTGCTGGCGCGTCACACGAAGATGCGGGTCGCGCGGGCCGAGCACGGCATGGACGCCGAGCCGAACACGGTCTACGTGATCCAGCCCAAGAAGTACCTGCGGATTCTGCACGGCCAGTTCCAGCTGACCGATCAGGCGCGCGAGCGCGAGAAGCCGCCGACACCGATCGACGTGTTCTTCGAGTCGATGGCGGAGGATTACGCCGAGCGGGGGGCGGCGATCGTGCTCTCCGGCACGGGGTCGGACGGCTCGCGCGGGATCCGCGTGGTGCGGGAGGCGGGCGGGCGGACGATCGCGCAGGACGTGACCGCGAAGTTCGACGGCATGCCGCGGGCGGCGATCGAGACCGACTCGATCGACATGATCCTGCCCCCGACGGACATGCCCTCGTTCCTGATGGGCAACGAGGACGAGGAGGGGATCCGCCCGTCGCTGGTGAACACGACGCCGGGGGTGTACGAGGTGCTCGAGGTGCTGCGCGAGCGGCACGGGATCGACTTCGCGCAGTACAAGATCACGACGGTGCTGCGCCGCATCGAGCGTCGCGTGCAGCTGACGCACGCGACGAGCGTGCGGCGGTACCTCGATGAGCTGGAGCGGAGCGAGGAGGAGCAGGACCGCCT
>JBCAXI010000172.1:0-6247 GCA_038534175.1 Planctomycetota bacterium
GGCCAACGCCGCCCCCTCGGGCGTCGGCGCCGTGGAATCGCGGGAGCATACAGGCGATCCCATCAGCAATCCCATCGGCAATCGGATCACGGATCCGCGAGCGCCGCCCGCGGCTGGCGAGCACCTCAGCCCTTGAGGTCCTTGAACGCCTGGATCGCGTGCGTGCGAGCCTCGGCGTGATCCACGATCGGCGCGGGATAGTCGAGGTCCTCAAACAGCCCCGCGCGCGCGTGCGGCTCATGGATCGCCTTGCCCTCTACCTCGCCGAGCTCCGGCACGTGCTCGCGGATGAACGCGCCCTCGGGGTCGAATTTCTTGCTCTGGCTCGTCGGGTTGAAGATTCGGAAGTAGGGCTGCGCGTCGGTGCCTGTCGAGGCGGACCACTGCCAACCGCCGTTGTTGCTGGCGAGGTCGCCGTCCACCAGCGTGTTCATGAAGTACCGCTCGCCCCAACGCCAGTCGAGCCAGAGGTCCTTGGTGAGGAACATCGCCGAGATCATGCGCAGGCGGTTGTGCATCCATCCCGTCTGCTTGAGCTGTCGCATCGCGGCGTCCACTATTGGATAGCCCGTCTTGCCAGCCTTCCACGCCTCGAAGTGGTCCTCGTTCTGGCTCCATTCCAGTTGGTCCGTCGCGGTCTGGTACGCCCGGTGCATGCACAACCGCGGATACCCCACGAGCAGGTGCTTGTAGAACTCACGCCACAGGACCTCGCTGATCCAATGCAGCGCGCTGGTCGGCGACTTCCACTTGGGGTCGAGCGCGTCGCCCGAGGCCTCCAACGCCGACGCGACGCACTGGCGAGGTGACAGCGTGCCCGCCGCGAGGCAGTGCGAGACCATGCTGGTGCCGTCCTGGCTCGGGATGTCCCGCTGGTCCTTGTACTGGCCGATCCGCTCGTTGCAGAATCGGGTCAGCCGGCGCTTCGCCTCAGCCTGCCCCTCTTTCCAAAGATCGGGTCGGCGCAACGCGTCGGGGTCGTCGAACCCCTCGATGGCGTCGGGCGCCGGCACGGCGTCGGGCGTTCCGACCATCTCGTCCAACGCCTTGGGTGTGCCGAGGGGCCCGCCGCCTCGTTCGAGCCAAGCATCGGTGAACTTCTTGCGGAAGGGCGAGAACACGCCGTAGTACTTGCCCTCATTCGTGCGCACGCTGCCGGGCTCGAGCAGCGTCTGGTCGGTGAAGGCGTGGCACTCGCGTCCCGCCTTCTCGAACGCCTCGCGTACCGCCTCGTCGCGCTGCGCCTCGTTGAGCTCGTATTCCTTGTTGAAGTAGATCGCGTCGCACGCCTCGTCCGTCGCGAGGCGCACGAGCCGTGCTGGCACGCCATCGAACTCACTGACCGTCACCACTCGCAGCGCGATCCGCAGCCGCTCAAGTCGATCCGAGAGATCGGCGACGCTGCGCATCACGTAGTCCACCCTGCATGGTCCCCAGTCATGGTCGAGCCACTGCTTGGGGCAGATCGTGAAGACGCCGACCACGCCTCGGGTTGAGGACCGGCAAGCCCGGATCAGAGCGGTGTTGTCCTCCACGCGGAGATCGGCGCGGAACCAAACCAGGGGACGCATGCGAGCCTTTCAACTGAATGCTGGAACGAGTCGGTTCGTAGAGCGTACGGTATCGGATTCGATGGATCAGACGACCCAGACATGTCCGGCGGACGCATCGCTCGATCGGTTGCGAGCGTGGATGCGATCGCGCGGGTGGACGCCGCACGCGTTTCAGGAAGAGGTGTGGCGCGATCATCTCGAGGGCCGATCCGGGCTCGTCCACGTGCCAACGGGCGCGGGCAAGACGTTGGCGGCGTACTTCGGCCCGTTGGCCGAGATGCTCGCGGAGGCGGATAGCGGCAAGGTCGTGGGGCCGCGGTGCTTGTACATCACGCCCCTGCGCGCTGTGTCCCGAGATGTCGAGAAGGCGCTGCGCCGACCGATCGAGGATCTCGGCGCCGAGCTGACGGTGGAATCGCGCACCGGCGACACGTCCTCCTCGGTCCGGCAGCGCCAACGCAAGAGGCTGCCGAACATCCTCGTCACAACACCCGAGTCGCTCACGCTCCTTTTGACGTATGCGCACGCGTCGAGTCTGTTCCGGGGACTTCGCAGCGTCGTCTTGGACGAGTGGCACGAGCTGCTCGCGAGCAAGCGTGGGGTACAGACCGAGCTCGCGCTGGCTCGGCTCCGATCATGGTCGCCGGACCTGCGTGTGCGCGCGTTGTCCGCCACCCTCGCGAATCTCGATGAGGCCGCGCAGGCCGCGGTGGGGGTCGGGGCTCGGCCGGCGATCACGTCGGCCTCGATCGATCGCCGCATCGTGATCGAGACGCTGGTTCCGAGCGGGGATGCGCACCTGCCCTGGGCCGGGCACCTAGGCCTTCGCATGCTGCCCGAGGTGCTGCGCTCGCTGGATCTGGCACGTTCGACGCTGTTCTTCTGCAACACCCGCTCGCAGACGGAGCGATGGTTCCGGGCGATCGAGGTCGCGCGGCCCGAGTGGCGTGATCGCATCGGCCTGCACCACGGCTCCATCGATCGGGCCGAGCGAGCTCGGCTGGAGGCGGGCCTCAAGGACGGCAGCGTGCGGCTTGTCGTCGCGACCAGCTCGCTGGACCTGGGCGTGGACTTCGCGCCCGTCGAGCGCGTGTACCACGTCGGCTCGCCCAAGGGCATCGCTCGGCTCATGCAGCGCGCCGGCCGAGCCTCGCACCGGCCGGGGGAGCCGTGTCACCTGGTGTGTGTCCCGACACACGCGTTGGAGCTGATCGAGATCTCCGCCGTTCGACGCTCGATCGAGGCGGGTGAGATCGAGCCGCGGCTGCCGGAGAACAGTCCGCTCGACGTGCTGAGTCAGCATCTCGTCACCTGCGCGCTCGGGGGCGGCTTCGACGCCGATGAGCTGTTCCATGAGGTGCGCACCGCGTTCGCTTATCGCGATCTCACGCGCGAGCAGTTCGACTGGACGCTCCGGCTCGTCAGCGAGGGTGGCGGCACGCTGGCGGCGTATCCAGAGTATCGCAAGGTCGTCCGCGACGACGAAGGCGTCTGGGGCGTGCCGAGCAAGCGCCATGGGCAGCTGCATCGACTCAACGTCGGGACCATCGTCGGCGACTCGACCATGGAGATCCGTTTCGTTGGTGGCAAGCGGCTGGGATCGATCGAAGAGAACTTCGTCTCCGGACTTCGGCGGGGTCAGAAGTTCGTGTTCGCCGGACGCGTGCTGCAGTTCCATCGCTTGCAAGAGATGACCTGCCTCGTGCGCGCGGCAACGGGACAAACAAACCACACGCCGATCTGGTCGGGCACCCGGATGCCGATCTCGGAATCACTGAGCGAGGCGGTGCGTTCGACGCTCGAGGCGGCCGGCGGCGGGGATCGATCCGAGCCGGAGCTTGAGGCGGCCGCGGTGATCGTTGAGACGCAGGCCCGTCTGTCGCGCGTGCCCACGCGCGACGAGCTCCTCATCGAAACCTGCGACACGCGCGAGGGGCGTCACGTGTTCGTCTACCCGTTCGAGGGGCGTCTCGTGCACGGCGGGCTGGCCAACATCATCGCGCTGCGGCTCTCGCGCCTCGCGCCCGCGACGTACTCGGTCGCGGCGAACGATTACGGCTTCGAGCTGCTGACCAACAGCGATCGGGACGTGATCGAGGACGTGTCGTCGGCGATGTTCGATCGCGCCGGGCTGCTGGAGGACACCATCGAGAGCGTGAACCTTGGGGAGCTCTCCAAGCGCCAGTTTCGTGAGGTGGCGCGGGTCGCGGGGCTGGTGTTCCAGTCGTACCCCGGCGCCCATCGGTCGGTGAAGCAGATCCATGCCACCTCGTCGCTGATCTTCGACGTGCTCGCCGAGTTCGACCCCGAGAACCTGCTGCTACACCAGGCCCGGCGCGAGGTGATGGAGCGGCAGTTCGAGCAGTCGCGACTCGCTCGCACGATGGATCGCCTCGCAGGCACTTCGATCGTGCGCGTGCGGGTTGATCGCCCGACGCCGCTGGGCTTGCCGCTCGTGATCGAGCGAATCGGGGGGCGGGTCTCAAGCGAGACGATCGAGACACGCGTCGCCAAAGCAATGGAGCGCTGGGGCGTGGGGGCCGGGCGATGACAAACTCGAGCGCGGAGCCCGGCGCGACCGACGCGTCGATCGAGTGCGGCGGGGGCCGATTCACCCTCACGCCCGAGCACGCGGCGTTCTGCGAGTCGACTCGCTCGCTGCTGGTCGCCGACACCCACCTGGGCAAGTCCGAAGCGTTCCGCGCCTCCGGGGTACCCGTGCCCGCGGGAGACGCCGACGAGCAGCTCGAGCGGCTATCTGGCGTGATTGCGCGCACAGGCGCGGAGCGTGTGGTAGTGATCGGCGACCTGCTGCACGCGCCGGCGGGACTGTCCGAGGGGCTGATCGAGCGCGTGCGCGCATGGCGGACACGCGAGCCGATCGAGCTCAACATCGTGCCCGGCAATCACGACCGACGCCTCGATCGCGTGGTCGATGCTTGGCGCTTGCGGGTGCGCGACGAGGGATGGGGCGAGGGGCCATTCACGTGCTGGCACGACCCGGCCGACGTGCCGCGTCACCCCTTCGCGTTCGCCTGGAGCGGGCACGTGCACCCCGTGGTGGTCTTGCGGTCTGGCCCAGATCGGTTGCGGCTGCCCGCGTACATCGTGGGGGAGGATCGAGCGGTGCTGCCGGCGTTTAGCCGCTTTACGGGCGGCGTCTCTCCCCCCGCGTCGCTCGGGAGCGCACGCTACGCGATCGCGGGGCGCTCGGTTGTGCGCGTGCCCGATTGAGCCTCTTTAGACGCTGGCGGCGTCGATCGCCGCGCGGATGAACGCTCGGTGTCGCGCGACTCCCAGATCCGCGCGCACCGCGTCGGCAATCTCTTTGTCGGGCCTGATCAGGTAGGTGACACGGCGGACGCCGAACCCGAACGGGCCGTTGGCGCCGTACCGCTTGATCACGGCCTTCTCGGCGTCCGCGAGCAACGGGAAGGGCGCGCGGATCTTCTCGGCGAAGCGGGCGTGGCTCTCGACGGACTGCGGGCTCACGCCGGCGATCGCGAGGCCGGCTTGGACGATCTCGTCGTGCACGTCACGAAACATGCACGCCTCTTGCGTGCAGACCGGCGTGAAGTCGGCGGGGTAGAAGTACAGCACGAGCGGGCCGGCTTGCAGCAGGTCGTTGAGTGATGTCTCCCCGCCGCGGTGGTCGGGAAGCGAGAAATCGGGGGCCGAGTCGCCGGGTTTGAGCATCGTCGAGTCTCGCTTCGGAACGTATGGGGTGGGTGCGCGGGTGGTTAGTACCGTAGCCGTGGGCGAGGCGGCGAGTGTGCGCCTATCGGCGTAGCAAGGGGGTGTGTACCGCCCAGTTCGAACGAGCTTCAACGGCCCGGCTCCCGAGCTGTTCGTGTACGATCGCGGTGGGGGCCTGCTGGATCTCTCGGCGTGACGGCTCGCTAGGCTACGCGCATGACGGTTGCGACCCGGCTGCGTCCCTTTGGCGCCACGATCTTTGCTGAGATGACGGCGCTGGCGAACCGCCATGACGCGATCAATCTGTCGCAGGGCTTTCCGGACTTCGACGGCCCGGCGTTCGTGCGCGACGCCGCCGAGCGGGCGATGCGCGACGGGCACAATCAGTACGCACGCATGAGCGGCGAGCCGGTCCTGAACCAAGCGGTGGCCCGTTGGTTCCAGCGGAGCAGCGGCGTCTCGGTCGAGCCCGACACAGAGATCACGGTGACCAACGGCTGCACCGAGGCGCTGGCGGCGATCGCGATGGGTCTCATGGAGCCAGGGGACCCGGTCGTGCTTTTCCAGCCGTACTACGACTCGTATCGGGCGTGCGTCGCGATGGGTGGTGGCGAGCCGCGTTTTGTCTCGCTCCGTCCCGACAGCGAGGGGCGCTTCACGTTCGACGCGGACGTGTTGGCCTTGGCGATGCGCGGCGCACGGATGTTGCTGTTGAACACGCCGCACAATCCGACGGGCGCGGTGTTCTCGCGGGCCGAGCTGGAACGCATCGCGTCCCTAGCGATCGAGCATGACGTGATCGTCGTGGCCGATGAGGTGTACGAGCGGCTGGTGTTTGATGACGCCGAGCACATCTCGATCGCGTCGCTTCCGGGCATGCGCGAGCGAACGATCACGTGCTCGAGTCTCGGTAAAACGTTCTCGCTGACCGGATGGAAGATCGGGTGGGCGATCGCGCCGCCGGGGCTCACGGCGGCGATTCGGTCCGCTCACCAGTT
>JBCAXI010000173.1:0-6236 GCA_038534175.1 Planctomycetota bacterium
TGGACGACGTCCGCCAGTTCAGCGCCGGCAATGCAGCCGACCAGGGCTTCCAGGTCGTCGCGCACGCTCTGTGGCAACGGCTTGAGCAACGCGAGGTCGGACAGCGCGACGCGGCCGCCCGGCTTGAGCACCCGCGCGATCTCCCGCCATACCCGGCGCTTGTCGGTCGAGAGATTGATCACGCAGTTCGAGATCACCACGTCGACCGATTCGTCGGCAACAGGCAGGTGCTCGATCTCGCCAAGCCGGAACTCGACGTTGTCGAGCCTGCTTTGTTCCCGATAGCCGGCAAGGTTGCCGCGGGCCTTGGTCAGCATCTCGGGCGTCATGTCCACGCCGATCACGCGGCCGTCTGCTCCGACCTTCGGCCCCGCGATGAAGCAGTCGAAGCCGCCGCCCGAGCCAAGATCGAGAACCGTTTCACCGGGTTCGAGTGAGGCGAGCGCGGTCGGGTTGCCGCACGACAGGCCCATGTTCGACCCCTCCGGGAGGACCGTGAGATCTTCGTCGGCGTACCCGACCGCAAGCGCAACCTGCGCAGGCGTGAGGGTGGTGGGACCGCAGCAGCCGCCACCACCGCAGCACCCCGGATCTGCTGTTTCAGCCATGCCCACCGAAGCGGGACGAACGCCAGACCACTGGCCGGAGCGAGCAATCTCGGCGTACCCCTCGCGAATGGTGTCGCGGGGGTCGTTGGTCTTCTGGTCGGTCATCGCGTCGGTCCTTTCCGAGGTGATTGATCACAGGAGCAAGGGGCATCGCCACAGCACGCTGCCGCGTGCCCCAGCTCGTCGATGGAATCCGCGAGATCGCGGAAGTATCCGGCGAGGCCGCGCGCGTCGGCTTCGTACCAGACGGTGCGACCCTTCTTCTGGCTCGACAACAGCCCAGCGCGGGCCATCGTCGCTAAGTGCCTCGCAACCATCGAGAAGTCGATCGAGCAGCACTCGGCGACCTCGGTCACGGAGCAAGGCCTGCCGCACTTGAGCAGGCACGACAGCAGACGAGCTCGTGTCGGCTCGGCAAGTGCCTTGAGCATGTCGGGGTCGAGGAGCCGATCGAGGCGGGCCCGCCTGCGGGCCGCCTGCTTTGGGGAAGGAGCCAAAAATTGGTTTGCTGACGCCATGACACAAGTTTTGACTTGTCACCCCAAGTTGTCAAACCTCTCCAGAACCCCTGCCGTGAGATTCGGCGGCGAAACGCCCGGTTCGAAAGTCGCGACGGCCACGCGATCGCGCCCAAACGGATCACCTCGACTGGAGTCGGCGTGTCACCCTCCGAGTCCAACCATTCCAGCCCCTTGGACCGGCCGGGTTGCCTTCGGTCGCGCCCTCAACGTGCGCGACTGGGGTTTGCCCATCGTGTCGCAGGACCAGCAACTCGTCACGCCGCAGCCTGCCGCCGCCGAAGTCATCGTGCTCACGGACCATCGCGAGGACTCGGCCCCGCATGTCCAGAAGGCGCCACGTCGACGGGTAGCCCTTGGGCTTCTTCTTCGCCCACCGCCCCGGCTTGAACCCTCGCACCTCATGGAAGATCGGATCAAGGCAGAACATGTCATCTCGCGCCCAGCGTTCTTCGGCGACATCCTCTGGCCCGTGCGACAGAGCCGAGTTCGGAAGCCTGGATCGAGAGAGCTTCTTACACAGCGGGTCGGCATGCTCGAGATGGAGTCCGTCCATGCCGAAATACACCCCGGGCGCTTCGCACGAACCGCGTTATCGCGATCGAGCATGATCGGGCCGAACCTAAGGACCTTGTAGATGACCGAGCAAGTGACAATGCCCGCCCTTCGACGGGCGTTGTCATCATCGTCGATGGATGCGAAGCCTCAGGGGCAGCCGAGCGACCACGTGCTGAGGAAGCACGAGAAATCGGAGAGATCGACGGCGCCATCCTCAAGCTCAAACAAGCAGCTTCCCGTTGGCGTGATGTCGGCCGACGCGTCGCTGGATGCCCAGCGACTCAAGTAGAGACTGAAATCGCTCAGGTCGACGACACCGTCGGGCAAGCCCGCCGCGGAGCCAGTGCGGGTAAGGTCGGCCGGGCCGCAAGCATTCGACGATGACCAGAATCCACCGGCAAGATCGATGGCGCCCTGGTCGAGCGCCCGCGCGTCTGGCTGACCGATGGAGCCGGTCAGGACGTACGCGCCTCCGATGACGGCCGAGCCGCCGCCATCGACCGTGGAGCGTGTGATGGCCATCTGCGCGGACGTGGCGCTGGCAGCCAAGGCAAGCATCGCGATGCCGGCCAGCATTGGGCGTGTTCGGATCGAGTCGTTCATGGCGGTCTCCTCTGGTTTAGGCGCCCGCAATCGCGGGGGCGAGTCCACCTTCCCAACGGAACGCCGAGCCGCCTGTCCGGCTTTCAAAGAAACTTTTCTTCATCTGTCGCGAGTCGGTGTTGGCTCGTGGACCTGATCGCTTGCCGTTTTTCTTTCCGATGATCCGGACAGCGGGTGCGTCACTTCGTTGGGACCAGTGGAGGCGCCCGATTGCTCGCCCGCTCGCGTACGACCCAGGCCCGTCGAGGAGGCGGCCGCGTGAGTCACGGCGATCGCTGCGCGCTCTCCTAAGGAGACCGCTCATGTTCACAAAGACTCGTACTGGCACCCGCTGTCTGGCCATCATCGCCGCCGCCGGCCTGGCGGCATCCGCGCTCGCGGCCCCCGTCGGCACCAGCTTCACCTATCAGGGCTTGCTCGAGAACGCGGGCGTGAAGGTCACCACGCCCACCAGTGTGGCGTTCCGCCTGTTTGACGCCGAGGTCGGCGGGACCCAGCAGGGGCCCACGCTCAACCAGGTGGTGACCCCCGACGAGGGCGTGTTCAGCTCGGCCCTTGATTTCGGCACGGACCCCTTCGTGGACAACGCGGCCCTGTGGCTCGAGATCACCGTCGACGGCACGACGCTCGGCCGCCAGAAGCTCGACGCCACGCCGTTCGCGCTCAACACCCGCGGCCTTGAGATCGACGATCTGGGCAACCGGGTCAACGTCGCCGCGGGCTCGGTCGGGATGGGCGCCGTCGATGGCGCCTGGGGCGTCTTCGAGACCAACGCATCCGGCGACCCGACCAACAACTTTATGCGCTTCGTGGGTTTCAACGACACCAAGATCTCCGCCGGCGCGTTCATGCGGTTCGTTGTGCAGAGCGCCGAGCGGGTGTTCATTCAGGCGGACTCCACTCAGATCAACAACGACGTGCACGCGTTCGGCGATGTCGGCATCGGGACGGTGCCGCTCACCACACTCGATGTGCAGGGCGATGAGGAGGGCACCGGCAATACCACAATCACGGCCCGCAACAGCTTGGCCGGCGCCATCGCCGGGATCGAGCTCGTCGACGCCGCGGGGCCGAAGTGGTTGATGCAGAAGACCGCCGCGAATGACTTTGTCATCCTGGAAGGCGACTCGGTCAACCCAGACGATCCCCGATTCACGATCGAGCCCGGCGGCGATGTCGGCGTGGGGACCACCAACCCGCGGGCACGGCTCGACATCGTCAGCGAGACGCTGACCTCGGGAATCAGCCCCAACCCCAACAGCGACCTCATCATCGACGCTGACTTTGGTGACGCGAGTATCAGCCTGCTCGGCTCCAAGATCTCTGATGAGAAGACCATCCGCTTCACCAACGAGGACTTCGAGACCGCGGGGGCGATCGTGTTCGACGCGTTCAGCGATTTCGACAGCGACAAGAACAGCATGAGCTTCCGCATCGGCGAGGATGTCGTGATGCATATCGACGATTCGCGTCGCATCGGCATCAACAACGGCTTCAGCACGCCAGGATTCGATCTCACGGTCAACGGCACGGCCGGCAAGCCGGGCGGCGGTTCTTGGTCCAACAGCTCGGACCGCCGACTCAAGACCAAGATCGCCGACCTCGATGGCGCGTTGGACACGCTGCTCGAACTCAGAGGCGTGACCTACGAGTACAAGAACCCCGAGGCGATCAACGAACTGCCCGGAGAGCGCATCGGCTTCATCGCCCAAGACGTCGAGACGGTGATGCCCGACTGGATCGACGAGGGCGACAACGGTTACAAGCGCCTCACGATCCGCGGGTTCGAGGCCCTCGCGGTCGAAGCGCTCCGAGAGCAGCAGACCGAGATCGACGCACTGCAGGCTGAGATCGAGTCGATGCGCGGCGGCGCCCCACTCCGCTCGTCGCTGGCGTGGCCCGTGGTCGTCGGCGTAGCGATCTTCAGCGGATGCGCGGTCGCCCGACGCCGCCAGTCCAAGGCCTAGGCCCATCCACGGGCCTTGGGAAGGCCCGCAAAGCAGGCGGTCCGGCTCGTCCCCAGGGCGGGTCGGTCCAACTCCTTGAGACGCCGCGCGCCACCCGGTTCGCGGCGTCTCTTTCTATTCGGACTCACTGTCGTTGGCGGGTTCCGGTGCGGGCAGCTTGGCTTGCCACACCGCGACGGTCGCGTCGTGCCCGGCGCCGGGGTCGGCCTCGTGCCACGCCTCGTGGCACGACACCATGAGCCGTGCGACGCCGACGGCCAGAGGATGCGACGGGCCAACCGCGCCCGACAGCGTCGCGTATGCGCCCGACGCGATCTTCGCGGCGTCGGCAAATCGTCCCTCAGCGAGGGCGACGCGGGCTTCCATCTCGGTCACGCGACCGGCCAAGGGATGACCTGGTGGGAAGGTGCGGGCGCCGCGCTCCGTCGCGAGCGCCGATTGCTCCGCCGCGGCCGCGTTCTCATCCATGTCGAGATACACCTGGCAGAGGCTGCAGTGTGTCATGACAACATTGGGGTGATTTGGACCGACCACCTGCTCCATGCCCTCGAGCACCTGGAGATACAACCTCTCCGATTCGGGTAGATCACCCTTCGAGCGATAGAGCGCGGCGAGACTGTTGTACGCGCCGAGTGTCCCCGGATGCCGCTCGCCCAGCGTCCGCCTGCTGACCTCCAGTACTTCTCTCATCAACGGCTCGGCCTCGTCGATCCGATCTTGACCGAACAAGGTGGCCGCGAGGTTGCTCATCGCGTCCAGCGTGTTCGTGTGCTGGTCTCCGAGCACCTCTCGGTAGCCGAAGAGGGCGGCACGCAAGAGCCTCTCGGCGCCGGCGTAGTCCCCCTTCTGATAGGCCAGGCCGCCCATCTGGTTCATCGCCGCAAGGGTGTCTGGGTGCGTGTCCCCGAGAAGGCGTTCCCGCCCTTGCAGCGCCTCGCGGAAGACCGCTTCGGCCTCGTCGAATCGGTTCTGCGATAGCAAGGCCGACCCAAGATTATTGAGCGTGAGGAGCGTGATCTCGTGGTTCGCGCCCAACGCCGAACGCGTGCGATCCAGCACGTCGACGAAGATCGCCTCGGCCTCCTTGGCCTCACCCTGCAGCCACAGCAACCTGCCACGCGCGTTGTTGGTCGCCAGCGTGTCGGAAGCGTCCGGGCCAATGGCGGCGAGGCGGAGCGCGTACGCCGTGTCGATCGGCGCTTTGGCGGCCTCCCGCAGCCCCAGGTCTGTCATGGTCCTACCAAGCGAGTTCAGCAACTCAGCGCGCACAAGCGGCTGGTCCTGAAACTCCGCGTCGATCGTCTTCATCGACGGGTCAAACACATGCTGCAACAGCGCGTCGAGACCAATGTCAACGAAGTTGACTCCCCGGATCGCCTCGGCCACCGCATCGCGACCGGCCTCTGGAATCGACTGCAGCATCCAGGTCTCGAGGTCCGCGCCCATCGCGGCCGGTTGGAGTTGTTCAAATTGCTTGGAATGGAATTCGGCGACCTGCCGGAGTTGCATCGCCCGTTCCTGCTCGGCCTCGAGCGCGTCGGTGGTCTCCTCTTGCGCGAGGGTCTGCGCCACGAGCGCCTTCTTGGTCTCCTCGGCAGATCGGCTGGCGTCGGCGCGCGCGGCGTCGGCGCGTAGCGCGAAGCTCGTCGTACCGATCACGCCCGCGACGAGCACCAGGATCGTGGCCGCCACCCCCCCAACGAGTGCCTTGTTGCGTCGCGCGAACTTGCGGGCCTGGTACCAGGTGCTCGCGCGTCGCGCGTGGATCGGCTGGTCTTCGAGGTACCGCCCGATGTCGCTCGCGAACGCCGACGCGGACTCATACCGACGATCAGGTTCTTTCTCGAGCGCCTTGGCGATGATGGTCTCGACATCACCACGCAGCGCCTTGTCGACCTCGCTCAGCCTGGACGGCTCGTCCTCTCGGATCATGCGCACCGCCTCGTGCACAAGGCGATCCCGCAGGTCGTGCGGCAAGCGAC
>JBCAXI010000174.1:0-6216 GCA_038534175.1 Planctomycetota bacterium
CGTCCGGCGAGGATCGAACACTGCTGCGACGACTGCTGGATGACGCGCGCGATCGGCTCGACGCGACGCCGGCGATCGACCAGGAGGTGGAGGGCGCGATACGCCAGATGATCGGGGAGGCGTACCACGCGCTCGCGCTCGACCATGAGGCCGAGCGGCAGCTCGTGATCTCGATCGAGCGGCTGCGCGCGGCGCGCGGCAGCGAAGACGACGCGACGCTTCTCGCTGCGCTGACGCTCGGGCGATCACTTGGAAATCTCGGTCGGTTTGACGAGGCGGACGCGCTCTACCGTGACGTGCTCGATTCGACGTCAGATCGATCCGCCGCCGATCCGCTGCGGCTTGAGGCCGAGGTGAGACGGGGGCTCTCGCTCGTGCTGCTCGGGCGGCTCGCGCAGGCCGAGTCGTGGCTGCTCGCGACGCTGGATCGTCACGAGTCGGCCCTTGGCGCCGAGGCGCCCGAGACGCTGCGGGCGGTTGTCTTCGTCTCAAGACTGCGCGAAGAGCAGGGTCAGATCGATGAGGCCGAGGCGTTGGCGCGACGTGCCGTGGAGGGCTTCCACGAGACGCTCGGCGCCGATCACGCCCGATCGCTCGTGGCCGAGCAACGGCTCGCGATGATGGTCGCGCGACGAGGGCGCGACGCCGAGGCGGTCGTCCTACTTTCCGCGGCGCTTGAACGCCAGCTCCGCGTGCTGGGGGAGTCGCATCGCACGACCTTTACCACGACACGCGAGCTCGCCAAGGCTCTGCGGCGAACGGGCGACGCCGAGGCGGCGCTCTCGCACTTGGAGAGCGCTGTCGAGCTGCATCGGCGCCGATACGGCTCGGCGCACATCGAGACGTACCGCCATCTCATGGCGGCCGGGCTGGCGGCCCGCGACGCACGCCGGTCGGAGCTCGCGCTTGAGCGCTACGCCGAGGCGGTCGAGGTCGCCGAGCGCGTGCCCGACGCGCCGGATCGATACGCGGGCTATGCGATCGGCTCGACCGGCTTTGCGCTCATGGATCTCGGACGGTTCGACGAGGCCGAGGCCGCGCTGCTCGAGGGTCGCGAGCGTCTCGTCGCGGCCGAGGGCGAGACCCACGCCTACGTCAAGAGCATCACGCGCCATCTCGTGCGTCTGTACGAGCGCACCGAGCGTGCGCGCGAGGCCGAGCGGTGGCAGGCGCGCCTTGTCGCGTCGGCCGCGGAGTGAGCCGATTTAAGATGAGGTGACGGGCTCGGCGAGCTCGATGAGGTTCTCGGCCATCCAGACGCCCGCGAAGTCGCTCTGCCAGTAGTAGCGGTAGAAGTCGCCCGCTGCGTCGTACCCGAACACGTTCAGCGAGGCGTCGTCGCCGGCGAGGCCTTGGAGCTCGGTGACGAGATTGGGCGTGCCGGCCGGCGTCGCGTCGGACAGCGAGGCGAGACGCCAGCCCGTGCCCTGTAACGCGGGCGCCCACCAGTAGGTGACGACCTCGTTGGTCGCGGTGTTGACGCCCGCGATGGTGAGGCCGTCCCACGACGAGACGAGCGACGTGACGCTATCGACCGCGAGCGAGGGGCCATTGAGGTCGTCGGTCAGATTGGTCTGGGCCCAATCGCCGCCGAACGAGGGCACCCACCACGAGACGCGCAGGTCGCCATCGGCGTCGATACCGGCGATGTTGATTCCGCTCCAGGACGTAAGGAAGACGGTAAGTCCACCCTCGAGCGGGTCGGCGCCATAGGCCGTGGTGAGATCGCTCGCGGTCCAGTCCAGCAGCGTGGGCGCCCACCAGACGCTCCAGATCGTGCCGTCGGCGTCGAGCCCCACAACATTGAGCGCGCCCCAGGACGTCGCGAACGCGACGAGCTCACCCTCGAACGGCGGCGTCTCGACATCGTTGGGCTCGAGATCATCCTCCGAAATGTTCTGCGCGTTCCACACCCAGGAACCCTCTTCACCGAGGCCGGTCTGGAAGTAGCGCAGCACATCGCCGTCGGTGCCCAGGCCCACGAGGTGCGCGTTGCCGCGTGGGTCGATCATGAGATCGAGCGAGCGTGTGATGGCGTCACCGGCGAGATCGCTCGTGAGGTTGGTGAACGACCACTCGCCAAATCGATCACGCGTGAAGAGCGCGACGCCCTCGGCGGTCACGCCCGCGGCGTAAGTCAGGCCGTCCTTAGTGTCGATCCAGGCTACGACGTCGCCGGTGATGCTCGGGCCGCCGGTGAGCAACTCGAGATCGCTCTGGGTCCACTCGCCCTCGTCGTCCAACTCGTACACGGCCTCGCGTCCCAGGTCGTTCCGCGCGGGCACGCTGATGACCGAGCGTTCGACCGGATCGAGCGGGTTCGGCGGGAAGGCCTCGGTCGCGATCCCAAGGATCGCGCTGTCCGGGCCGGGCGCCTCGACGGCGGCGCCGAGCAGCACGTTACCGTCCTCGCCCACGTACAGCGTCCGCTCGGTGTCGGTGTCGCGAATCTCGAGGGTGACGCGCCCGCTGGAGACGCTCCAGAACCCGATCTCGATGGGCTCGTCGCGGATGCCCGAGTCCCAGTCGTCGAGGTCGTAGAGCTTGTAATCGCCGTCCTGCTCGAGATCGAGATAGGTTTGCTCGAAGAGGATGTTCTCGGGGGCGCCCAGCGACCGGGCGTCGCGCTCGACGTAGCCCCACGCGGTGTTGTAGCCGCCGACGAGATCATCGAACGCGACCGATGTGTCCGTGCGCACGCCGAAGCCGAAGTAGATTAGATCGTCGTTCGTGTCCATGTCGGCGAACAGCACGGTGTTCTGGTCGCGGCTGAGGTAGAACCACTCGTCCTCGTCGGTCAGTCCAATGCCGAAATCGTTCACGCTGACGAGGTCGGCGTCGGTCGGCGCCACGCCGAAGGTGGGGGACCAACGAACGCGCTCGTCGTCGATGTCGAGCCGCCCGGAGCCCGACACGAAGTTGTCCGCGGCGAGATCGATGCCGATCAGCGTGAAGCGGTAGCTGCCCTCGATGTCTCGGTCTCGCACGTCATCGCCGAGCTCGACCATGAGCTCCAGCTCTTGGGCACGCGCGTTGAGGTCGCCCAGCCACCAGCCGGCGCCGAATCCGCGGGAGGAGAGGAACTGGGCACCGTTGACCTCGCCCTCATCATTGTCGTAGAAGTCGTTGAAGCCCTCGGCGTCGTCGCGTTCCTGTCGCCCATCGTTGAGGTAGAACACGCGGTCGTAGCGCAGGCGTTGGTCGAAGTCCCTCCCCCCTGATCGGGCCTTGAACACATCGCCCGAGGCGGTGCCGGTCTCATTGTCGATGTCACCCTCTACGGTGAACACGTCCACGCCCACGCCGTTGAAGTCGTTGGGCGCAAATGCCATGCCCACGCCAGCGAAGAACGTGGCCGTCAGATGGGTGCGGGGCTCGAGCGGCTCGAGCAGCTCGCGCGGGGTGATAGGGTCACGCATGGCGTCCTCCTTGATGGCCTACCTCTGGCGGCCCGCGGCGATTCCGTTTCGCGCCGGCCCGTGACTCGGGTGTCACGCTCAGGCGTGCGGCTCGGTCATGGAGCGGGGCTCGAGCAGCTCATCGAGTCGCTCGGCGGGCAGCAGCTCTTTCTCGAGTGCCAGCTCGCGGATGGTCTTGCCGCTCGCGAACGCCTCGTAGGCGAGCTTCGCGCTCGCGTCGTATCCGATCACCGGCACGAGGCTGGTGCACATCGCCAGCGAGCCCTCGATCAACGCGGCGCAGCGCTCGCGGTCGGGCTCGAGCGATCGCAGCATCTGATCCACCATCACCTGGCTCGCGTTGGCGAGCAAGTTGATCGAGTCGAGCAGATTCGCCGCCATCATCGGCATCGCGACATTCAGGTCGAGGATCGAGCCCACACCACCGAGCCCGCCCATGGTCGTCGCGGCGTCGTTGCCGATGACCTGGCAGCACACCATCATGACGGCCTCGCAGATCACCGGGTTCACCTTGCCCGGCATGATCGACGAGCCCGGCTGGATCGCGGGAATCTTCAACTCGCCGATGCCGCAACGCGGACCGCAGCCCATCAATCGGATGTCTCCGACGATCTTCGAGAGGCTCACCGCGATCGTCTTGAGATCGCCCGAGACCTCGACGTACCCGTCCTTGGCGTGCTGGGCCTCGAAGTGATTGGCGGCCTCGCGAAAGTGCACGCCCGTCTCGTTCGTCAGCTCTGCCGCCACGCGGGCACCAAACTCGGGATGCGTGTTGATGCCCGTGCCCACCGCCGTGCCGCCGAGCGCGAGCTCGCCCAACACGTGCAGCGAGCGGTGCAGCCGCTCCTCGGCGTGTCGCAGCTGGGCGGCGAACCCGCCGAACTCCTGCCCGAGCCGGATCGGCGTGGCGTCCTGCACGTGCGTCCGACCGATCTTGATCACGTCATCCCAGAGCTTGGCTTTGCCTTCCAGCTCTGTGGCGGCCCGGTCGAGCGCGGGCAGCAGTTTCGACTGGATCGCCTGCGCCGCCGCGACGTGCATCGCGGTCGGAAAGGTGTCGTTCGATGACTGGCCCATGTTGACGTGGTCGTTGGGGTGCACCCCGCCGTTCTCGAGATAGTCCGCGTCCTTCGCCGAGCCGATCGGGGCACCGTTCGACAGGCAGACGAGGTTGGCAATCACCTCGTTCGCGTTCATGTTGGTGCTCGTGCCAGAGCCGGTCTGGAACGTGTCGACGGGGAAGTGGGGGGCGAGCCCGCCGTGATCGTGCAGGCCTTCCGAGATCGTTCGGCACGCGGCCACGATCGCGTTGGCCCGTGACCGATCGAGCTTGCCAAGCGCCGCGTTGACCTTGGCCGCGGCGCCCTTGAGCTGGGCGTACGCCAGCACGATCTCGTCGGGCACCCGCCGGCCTGAGATCGGGAAATTGAGCACCGCGCGCTGGGTCGAGGCGCCGTAGAGCGCTTCGGCGGGCACGTGCATCTCGCCCATGGAGTCTTTCTCGATGCGTGTGGGCGTGTCGGGCGTCATGTCGCGTCTCCATCGGGTCGTGCGTCGGTGGATGGTATGGACGGTGTCCGAGGCTCTCATCGTCCTCTCGGGGTGGAATTCGGGAACGAATCACGCTCCGAGGCGGATCATGCTGGGCGGGCGGGGTGTGACGCTCGCGTGGCGAGGACGGCCTCCGCCCCGGTTACGCTGGACGCGGGTACCACCCCGAGAGCATTGGGCTCTCAACGAACAGGAGGCGGCGATGGCTCCCATCGGGCGACGCGAGGCGTTGATCTGGACGGTTGGAAGCGTGGCGGCGGTGGGCGGGCTGCCTTCGATCGCGATGGGCGCCCGCCAGAACGCGACGCCGCTGACAACGTCGAACGCGCGCGACTGGATTTTGCGCGTGGGCGTGAATGTGCGCAAGTACCAGCCACGCTCGAACGGCAGGATGCCGCGGACCGACGGGTTCGAGTTCAAGCAGGCCGCGGTGGTGTATCCACTCGTGGACCGCAGCGCCGCCAGCCAGCTCGACGTTCGACGGGTGGCTGGCAAAGTCGAGCTCGATGATCGGCTGGTGACCGACAAGCACACCGTGATTGAGGGCTACCACTCTGGGCAGAAGCTGGCGCGGTTCGATCTCACCGACGTGAAGGCCGACGAGATGGAGCTCGAGCTCGAGTTGCCGACGCGTTGCTTCCGAACACGACTGGACGAGGCCGCCGCCGCGAATGTCCAGTGGCCCAACGACTGGCCCGAGGCCGCCGAGTCCACGTTTGCTCCGCAGATGTACGTCAACTACGACCCGCGCGGCGAGTACGACATGAAGCGCATCCAGGGGCTCGTGCGCAAATGGACGGGCGGCAAGCCCAAGAGCCAGCCGCCCTTCGTGACCGCCAAGTGGCTCACCGGGCAGGTCATCAATCACTTCCAGCCGTCGGGCGATGGACTGAACTTCGATCGCAGCGGCATGATCGAGGGCCTCGACTTCGAGCGGGGCGGCGCCGCGTTCGCGGCGCAACGCAAGCGGGGCACCCCGTGGGACATGGTCGCGCTCTACGTCGCGGTCATGCGCGAAGCGGGCATCCCTGCGCGCCTCGTGGTGGGCTACGACGCGGGCGGCAAGCAAGACGAGGACGACTTTCTCGGCGGAGGCAACCGCGACCCGGTGCTCCGCGCCTGGGCCGAGTGGTTCCTGCCGTCCGGCGGGCGCGAGGGTGGCGTCTGGGTGCCGGCCGACGTGGTCGAGGCCCGCAAGACCGCCTCGCGGCTGCCGAACAACTTCATGGACCGCCCGCTGCCATTC
>JBCAXI010000175.1:0-6212 GCA_038534175.1 Planctomycetota bacterium
CTGATGGCGATGCGCATCGAGGGGCGGCGTCGATTGCGTCGGGGAATGGGGTTGGGACGGTTGAGCTTGCGCTGCGGCGTGTGCGCGAGGGTGTGGATCCGGTCCTCGCGGTGGTGGAGGGGGTTGGGACTGTTGAGGCCGATCCCGACGACCTGACGGTGGGGTTGGGTGGGTTGCCGAATGAGGAGGGCGTGATCGAGCTGGATAGCTCGGTGATGCATGGTCCGACGCACAAGGCGGGAGCCGTGGCGGCGTTGCGGAACATCGTGCATCCGGCGCAGGTCGCGCTCAAGGTGTTGCAGACGACGGATCATGTGATGATCGTGGGAGAGGGGGCGCTCAAGTTTGCGCGTGCGCATGGATTTACCGAGCAGGATCTGATGACGGAAAAGACGCGGCAGATCTGGCTGCGCTGGAAGCGGAACTTGAATCCGTCGGACGACTGGCTGGATGACGAGCAGCAGGACTGGTCGTTGGACGGGCGCGAGCGCGCGGACGCGGGGGTAGAGTTGGAGGGGCGCGGGGCGCAGCCGTTCACGTATGGGACGATTCACTGCGGCGCGACGGACGCCGCGGGGAACGTATCGGCGTGCACGACGACGAGCGGGCTGAGCTACAAGATCCCCGGGCGCGTGGGGGACTCGCCCATCGTGGGGGCGGGGATGTACGTGGACAACGAGGTCGGCTCGGCGGGCGCGACGGGGCGCGGGGAGGCGGTGATCCAGTCCTGCGGTGCCTTCAGCACGGTGCGGCACATGGGCGAGGGCAAGTCGCCGACCGAGGCGTGCCTCGCGGTGCTGAAGGAGATGGCCGAGCGGACGAAGCGGCAGCGCCGGCTGATCGACGAGAACGGTCGGCCCAACTACAACGTGATCATGTATGCGCTTCGCAAAGACGGGGCGTATGGGTCGGCGTCGATGTGGAGCGGGCGGGAGTTCGCAGTGGCAACAGGAGCGGGCGCGCGCAGAGAGAAGTGTGCCTTCTTGTATGAGCGGTAGGCGGGCGCGTGCCCTTCGCTTCGCTCAGGCCACGGCACCCGGAAGCAACTGCGCTTCAAAGCAAACAACGCGGCTCGGGGAGCCGCGTTGTGGTTTGATCATGTTGCTCTCGGGTGAGCTTACTTCTGGACCGTCTTGTGGCCTTGGGTGTGCTTAAGGCCGCGGCGGCGGTCGCGGAGGCGGCGGCTCTTGCCGACGCGCTCGCGGAGGAAGTAGAGCTTGGCGCGGCGGGCGTCGGCGCGGCGGACGACGTCGATCTTCGCGATCAGCGGGCTGTTGATGGGCCACGTGCGCTCGACGCCCTCGTTGTCCACGATGCGGCGGACGCTGATCATCTCGTCGATGCCGCGACCCTTGCGGCTGATGACCACGCCCTGGTAGACCTGCACGCGCTCCTTGTCGCCCTCGACGATGCGGACGTGCACGTTGACGGTGTCGCCGACGTGCATGACCGGGAGATCGGTCTTGATGTGCTCGGCGGAGAGGGATTCGAGGATGGCTTGGGTGGACATATTGGGTCTCTTCCGGGGTCTGGGTCCCATGTCGGGAGGTCGCAACGATAGGCGAGAGACTCGCTAGGGGTCCATTCCGGGTGGAAGTAGGTCCGGGCGTCGGGACTTCGTTCGTGCGAGCATCTGCTCGAGGCGCCAGCGGCTGACGGCGTCGTGGTCGCCGGAGAGGAGCACCTCGGGAACCTCGACGCCCTCCCAGACGCGGGGGCGGGTGTAGTGCGGACAGTCGAGGAGGCGGGCGTCGGGGGGGAGGCCGAGCTTGTCGAGGAGCTTGGGGGGGAGCGGCTCGCCGTTGGGATTGGTCGTGGGGAGGGCGCCGAAGCTGTCCTGGTGGGCCGAGTCGGCGTCGCCGAGGGCGCCGGGGAGGAGGCGGATGACGGCGTCCATGAGGACGAGGGCACCGAGTTCGCCGCTGGAGAGGACGTAGTCGCCAATCGAGATCTCGAGTGGATCGAGCTTCTCGATAACGCGCTCGTCGACGCCCTCGTAGTGCCCGCAGAGGAGGAGGAGGCGGGGACTGGTGGCGAGGTCCTCGACGAGAGACTGGGTGAGGGGCTGGCCCTGTGGGGTGAGGTAGACGCGGGTGGCGGGGCGGGGGTCCTGGGCCTCGACGGCGCGGACGGCGTCCCAGACAGGTTGGCATGACATGACCATGCCCGGGCCGCCGCCGAAGGGGCGGTCGTCGGTCTTGTGGTGCTTGTTGTCGGCGAAGTCGCGGAGGTTGGTGGCGTGCCACTCGACGAGACCGGCGGCCTGGGCGCGCGAGGGGATGGAGACGCCGAACGCGCCGGGGGCGGCGGTGGCGAACATCTCGGGGAAGGTGGTGAGGATGTCGATGCGGAGGGGGGACATGAGCCAAGGCGTGGCGTTCGCTGCGTTTAGACCACGGCGCCCGCTTTGGCCCCCTCATCCCAGCCCTCTCCCCCAAGGGGAGAGGGAGCAGGAGAAGCGATCGCGAGCGATGCTAGATGATGATGGGCCTTAGCCCTCTTCGGCGGGCTTCTCTTCGTCGCTGCTCTCGGCGGCCCCGGCTTCTTCGGCGGCCTTGGCCTCTTCGGCGGTTTTCGCTTCGGCGGCGGCCTTGGCCTCGGCCGCAGCCTTGGCGTCGGTGTCGGCTTTCTGGGCGGCGGCGAGGGCGGCCTCGGCTTCTCCGGCGGCCTTGTCGGCCTCGGCGACCTTGCCGGTGCTCTTGGCGGCGGTCGCGGCCTTGGCGGCGTCGCGGGCCTGCTTCTCGAACTCGCTGACGTTCGCCTCGGTCTCGCCGGCCAGCGCGGTGATCGCCTCGACGGCCTTCGTCGAGCGCTCGACCGCCTTGGCGGCGACGACTCGGTTTCGGGCGACCTCGCGGTCGGCCTCCCATGCCTTGATCTCTTTGTCGTTCAGGACCTCGTTCTTAGCGAGCAGGTCGCGGACCGTCTCGCTCGGCTGGGCGCCGACGTCGAGCCAGTGGCGGATGCGCTCGGGCTTGAGCTCGAGCTGGGGCTGGCCCTCGGGGGCGAGCGGGTTGTACCAGCCGAGACGCTCGATGACCGGGCCCTCGCGACGCGTGCGGGCGTCCATCGCGGCGAGGCGATAGAACGGACGGTTGCGGCGGCCGAGACGCTGAAGACGAAGACGAACCATGGTGGTTTCACTCTCTTTTGGGGCGGCAAGAGGATGCCGGACCGGGTTTTGGAAGCGGGTGTCGTCCCTCGTGGACGGGCCGCAATGGTAGGCGGGGTCAGTCGTACCGCTCCACCAGCGCCATGGCCTCGGCGGGATCGATTTCGGGCCCGGGGTACTTCGGATCGATGCGTTCGAGGGCCTCGCGGACGATCTCGGACACCAGGTACTTGCGGAACCACTTGTGATCGGCGGGCACGACGTGCCACGGCGCGTCCTCGGTCGAGCACTCGGCGAGGGCGTCCTCGTAGGCCTCTCGATAGTCGTCCCACTTCGCGCGGGCCTCGAAGTCGGCGGCGTTAAACTTCCAATGCCGCTTGGGATCGGTGATGCGTTTGAGCAATCGGCGGCGTTGCTGCTCCTTGGAGATGTGCAGATAGATCTTTACGATCTCCGTCCCCGCCTGCCTGAGCTGCGACTCGAAGGCGCGGATGAGCTCATAGCGGCGAGACCAAACCTTCTTTGGCACGAGGTCCTCGACTCGGACGACCAGAACGTCCTCGTAGTGCGAGCGGTTGAAGACGCCGATCGACCCGCGGGCGGGTACGGCCTTGTGGATACGCCAGAGGAAGTCGTGCGCGAGTTCTTCCTCGCTCGGTTTCTTGAACGAGGTCACCTCGATGCCGGTGGGGTTGACGCCCTTGAAGACGTGGCGCGTGGTCGAGTCCTTTCCTGCGGCGTCCATGGCCTGGAAGATCACCAGCAGTGCGCGCTTGCCCTCGGCGTACATCTTGTATTGCAACTCGGCGATGCGTTCGCGGTTGGCTTCGAGCTTTGCCTCGGCGTCCTCGCGGTCGAGGCCGGCGGTGTTCTCCGGATCCCAATCGGAGAGCTTGGCCTTGGATCCGGGCTTGACGCGGTAGTCGTTTGTTGTGGGCATGGCCGAGCGTAACGATCAGGGGCAGCCGAGCGCCCACTCGGCGAGGTAGCACGAGAAATCGGAGAGGGTGACCTGGCCGTCGGGCGTGCCGGGGAGGCACTCGTTGAATCCCGTGAGATCGGCGAGCGGGTCCTGGTCGGCCCAGAGGGCGAGAAAGCAGGAGAAGTCGCTGAGATCGACCGAGCCGTCGGGGCAGCCGGGTCGGCAAGCGCCGAACTCGGTGATGTCCGCGACGCTGCACGCCACGGCGAGGAACACGGGGTCGCCCTCGAGCACGCGGAAGTTGCTGAAGACGGCCGAGGCGTTGCCGGTCTGCCACGCGAGCAGGGGGCCGCTACGCATAAAGAACGAGGCGAGGATCTTGTGGTCCATCCAGGCCGAGCCAATGCCGACAAAGGTGTCGGAGGCCGTTGGCGTGGCGGCTCCGGGCGTGGTGGCGGCGCCGAAGGTCACGTTGCCGGTCGCCGCCTCGTAGCCGACGAAGAGCGTGCCCACGGCCGCGGCGTTGAGCGGAAGGGCAATGGGATCGAGGTCGGAGTCATTCTGTCGCCCGGCGCCGCCGAAGGGGCCGAAGGGCGAGCCGTTCTGCGTGACAAAACCGACGCCTGCGGAGTTGGCGCCGGCACCGTCAAGGCCGATGCCAAAGCCGAAGGAGAGCACGCCAAGAGCAAAGCCCGCGGACGAGAAGTCGTAGTCGATCGCGAGCGAGAAATCTTGGTCGCCGACGAACGCGAAGCCGCCGGCGGAGGTGCCCGCGGTCAGACCGGTGACGCTTTGGAATCCGATGTCCGTGTTGAGCGGCACCGAAGCGCCGGCGGTGGTCAGGGTGGCGCTGGTGGTCGCGGCGACCGCGTTGAAGCCGGGATCGGCGGGGTCCTCGGCGAGTGTCCAGAACGTGAAGTCTGAGACCTGCGCCGAGGCGGCGGTCCCGAATAGTGCAAGGGCAATGGGTGCGGCGAGCGCGCGTGATGGCATGGTCGGTCTCCCGGTCTTCGAGCGTGGCTCGCATTGTCCGAGATCCCAGCGCTCGCACAAGCGTGACGACGCGCCGCAGGCGAGTATCGGACGTGCCTCACAGGGTCTTGAGGTACTCGATGATGGCTCGGCGCTCCGCGTCGCTGAGGTCATCGCCGAACGTGTGCCCCTGGTTGCCGTAGCCGGGGATCGCGGTGTCGTAGACGTTGCGGTCATCGGTCGGCCGATCGACGGATTCAAACCGCCATCCGGGCGAGGCGAGGTCGTAGTCGTGGCTGTCGAACGATCGGCGCCAGCGTGTTGGACGCGCCTCGCTGTTGAGCACGCCCTCGAGGGTGGGGACCGAGCCGTTGTGGAAGTAGGGGGCGGTGATCCAGACGCCGTCGAGCGGTGGGGCGACGTAGGTGAGCTTGGGCTCGGCGTAGGTGGTGTCGCCCTTCGCAAACCAGCTCTGATTGAACCAGTCGTGGAGCCCGCTTTCGCGGAGGTGTTGGGCGTAGAGGGGGTCGGTGCCGATCTTGTCGAGGGGGATCCGTTTGTTGGGGTAGGTGTCCGTCTCGTGGGGGTGTTGGGCGTATGTGCCGTGGCAGTCGGCGCAGTTCGCGGCGAACAGCTCGGCGCCCCGCTCGGCGAGCGTCGCGTCGATTGGCAGCGGATACGGGGGCGCCTCGAGCGTCTGGATGTACGCGAGCAGGTCGTGCATGTGCGGATCAACGCGCTCGGCGTCGGCCGCGTCGCCCATGAGCACGACGCCGATCTGCTGGATGAGCCGGGCGAAGTCGCCGTGGCCCATGCCGTTGTAGTACAGCGATGTTTTCTTCTTGACATTCCACCACGGCGGGACGTCCGAGGTGATCACGGTGTCCCCGTATGGGTAGAGCGGCGCCTCGCTCCACGTGAGATCGGCGGGATTGCGATGCGCGGCGGCGATCTCTTCGAATCGGAACGCGGGGTTTGGGCCGCGGAACGGCGTGCCCGCGTTGCCGTTCAGCGCCTCGGCGCCGCGGAGGAAGGTCTTGAGTGTGTCGAGTTCGGCGGCGTCCGGCGCGTAGGCCATCGCCGCGAGGATGCGCAGCGGCGTGTAGTCGTGGGCGTGCCCATGCCAATCACGCATGGAATTGCCGAGGCCGATGACCACCTCGCCTTGGAACTCCGAGGCATGGCACCCGATGCAGTTGACGCCCG
>JBCAXI010000176.1:0-6175 GCA_038534175.1 Planctomycetota bacterium
GGCGTCGGCGTCCAGCCGCAGGCACCACGCCTGCCAGCGATCGGCGGCCGCGCGATAGACGCCCGGCATGGTCGAGCGCGCCACGCCGAGAAACACCAGCTCGGCCTCCAGCATGGAGCCCGTCGTCGTGATGTCGAACGAGGCGGTGATCGCGCGGAGATCCGCCGCCGGGCCGACCGCGTCATCGAGCAGCCGCCGCCGAGCGAACGCGCGGAGATCGCCCGTCACCGCGACGATCACGGGTCGATGTTCAGGGTCGTAGAGCGTGACGACGCCGCGACGCGCGGGCACGCCGAGGAAGTCGTCCACGCGGCCCTCGCCCACGTCGTACCGGCGGACGGGCGGACGCACGCTCAGCTCGGCGGGAACTTGTCAGGATCGAACGGGCCGGTCGACATGCCGCTGATGCGGGCCTCGAAGGCGACCTTGCGCTGTGCGCCATCACCCACCACGCCCTGGATGTCGGTGACGAACCGTCGTCGACCGTTCTTGACAGAGGTCGAGAGCAGGTAGAGGCGGTCGCCGGGCACGACGCTGTTGCGGAAGGCCGCGTTCTCGATGCGAAGGAAGGCGGCGAGCTGCGGGCCGCCTTTCGTGCGGTTGAAGAGATAGCAGGCGATCTGGGCCGCCGCCTCGATCTGGATGACGCCGGGCATGAGCGGGTGACCCGGGAAGTGCCCGGCGGCCCAGAAGTCGTCGGCCTTGGCGTGCATGACGCCCAGGCACGCGGTGAGCGCGTCATCGATCCAGACGATGCGCTCGGGGAAGAGCATGAGCCCGCGGTGGGGAATCCACGTCTCGATCCCCGCACGATCGGACTCGGTGGCGCCGAGGTCGATCGCGTCGAGGTCGATGAGCAGCCGCCCGCCCTCTGGGTCGGTGGCCTGTCGGGATGGTTCGAGGGTCTGCTCGGACACGGGCGGCTCCGGGGGTCGGTCGGTCAAGGTGTTCAGCTAGCTTCGGCCTTGTCACGAAGCTCCAAGACCTCCTTGCGGATCTCCTGGGCGAGGTTCTTCACCTCTTGCATGGTGCCTCGAACGCGGGTGCCCGCGGCCTTGTTGCCGCCCTCGGCCTTGGCCACGTCGTCCTCTGCGTCCGCGATGATCTTCTTGAGCTGCTCGTATGAGTCCACGGAGGGCCTTCCTTTGCTGTTGTGCCGGCCACGCGGGGGCCATCCCTCGCCGATGTCCTTGCCGGGCCCGCGGTGACGCGGACGTTCTATCTTCCGCCAATCTGCACGTTTGGCAAGCCGACATAGGCAGGAGATCGCGAAATGCCTAACAAAATACAATCAATTTTCGAGTTATCCAAGCTGCGTGGCAAGTCGCTCGGCCCGCTCTAACGCCGCCGCGGCATACGCGGGCGTGCCCTCGTCCACGTACCGAGCCGGGACACAGCCGGCGAGCAGCAGCCGCTGGATGTGCGCCAGCTCGGCGTACTCCTCGCCGTTGTCGAGCCCGCGCGTTCGGCGCGCTCGCCCGAGCGCTTGGAGCGGCTTCACGCCGTGGAGCGCCTCCGGGTGCGCCCAGAATTGCCGTTCGAGGTACAGCGCGTCCTCGATCCAGCAGCCCGGGTGGACGAGCCCCAGGTCAATGAGCACCAGATCATCGTCCGCGTCCGAGCAACGCATGATGTTCGCCGGATGCACATCGCCGTGGCACCAGGTGTCGATGGGACGCGAGCGCCATCGCCGGATGAGCGTGGGTGCCATCTTCGAGATGCGCTTGAGTCCCTCGTTCCACCGATGCAGCTCATCGAGATTCAGCAGTCGGTCGCGCACGAGCTCGCGCGAGCGCTCGATCATCTGCTCCCACGGGTAGTCCTTGGGCCTGCCGGACACCGGACGCGTGCGAAGCGCCTCGGCGTGGAACCGCGCGACCGTGTCGAGCGCGCGCTCGACGATCGGCTTGGCGAGCGCCGCCGGATCGAGCGAGGCGCCGAGCCGCTCGACCACAACCCACGCCAGGTCGTACCCCCCCAGGACGCGCGAGCCGGCGACGACCCGCGGAATCGGCGGGCGATCGTCACCCCGCGCCGACCAATCGTGCGCCTCGCGAGCGCCGCCCAGATCGATGTTCCAGGCGTACTCAACGGGCCCCACCGGCAGCTTGATGATCACGTCGGCGGCGTGCTGGTCGTCGAACGTCCACCGCGCCGCACCCGTCGCGGCACCGCCACGCTGGTGCGAGGTCACGAACCAATCGATGGGCCCCAGACGATCGTCGCAGGCACCCCGAAGCGCCGGCTCGAGCGCGATCGCGAGGTCGTGGGTGGACTCGCCGCGACTCACGCGCACCATCCCGCGTGCGAGGTGCATGGGAATCGAAGTGGCGCGCGCCGGTCTCGCATGCTCGTGACGCAGCGTACCCGGGCGGCGTCTGGGCGCTCAAGGGGGAACGAGCTCGGCCAAGGCGGCGAACTGCTCAGGCGATAACGACTCGGGACGTTGCGTGGGGTCGACCCCCGCTGGCCACGCGTCCAGGCCCTTGAGCGTGGAGCCAAGCTGCTTGCGTCTCGACGAGAACAGCCGCTGGGCGAGATCGACCACGCGCCGCCGCCGATCGATCGGCGGCGCGCCGCCGTGCGGACGGATCGCGATCATCGCGCTCGTCACGTCGGGCCTGGGCCAGAAGCACTCGGGTCGCAGCAACGCGACCCGCTCGACCGACGCGACGAGCTGGGCCAGCACGCCCACCGCGCCGTACAAGTCCGAGCCAGGTGGCGCGATCAGCCGATCGCCAACCTCCCGCTGGACCGTGACATACAAGCCCTCGCAGTGGTCGTGGTCGGCGAGCAGCGTGGTGATGATCGGCGTGCCCGCGTTGTACGGCAGGTTGGCGACCAATCGAAACGGTCGGCCATCGATCGCCCCGATGATCGCGGGATTCAGGGCGCGCTTCCCCGCGAGGGCGTCGCCCTCGATCAGCGTGCACGCGCGATCGGCGAGACGCTCGCGGAGCAAATCGGCGAGGCCCCGGTCGAGCTCGCACGCGATGACCGTGGCGCCCCGATCCAGCAGCGCCTCGGTGAGTGCGCCGGTGCCGGGCCCGATCTCGAGCACGAGCGAGTCGGCGCCGACGCCGCTGGCGTCCACGAGCTTGCCAATGAGATTGTGATCGAGCAGGAAGTTCTGCCCGAACCGCTTGCGCGGGCTGAGGCCGCGCTCGGCGAGCAGGGCCTTGATGTCGGCGAGCGTCTGCATCGCTACCATTCGCCGGCGAGGATGCGATCGATGGCGTGGGCGACGCCGTCGTCGGCGTTTTTGGGCGCGACGCGATCGGCGACCGCCAGCACGTCGGGCACCGCGTTGCCCATCGCCACGCCGAGCGTCGCGGACCTGATCATCCGAGCGTCGTTGACCTCATCACCGATCGCGGCGATGCGCGCGCCGTCGAGCCCCAGCTCGCGCGCGATCCAGCGCACCGCCTCCCACTTGTTCACCGCCAGGTCGAACGCCTCAACCAGCACGACCGGCTCGTCGAACGCGGGCAGATCGTCGCCCTGCAGCACGCCGCCCTCTTGGGCGGGCGTGGGCGCGAGCGCCGTGAAGGTGTGCGTGGCGGCCCGTCCGCGCGCGATCTCGTGCAACGCGGTCTCGGCGGGATGCACGAGCGACTCCCCGCCGCACAGCCCGACGCGGAGCGTGTGCTCGGGATGCTCGTCTTCCTCGAGCTGCCGCGCGCGGCGAACCTCGACCCCCATTTTTTTGAACCACCAACGCGTCAGCGGGTCCACGTCGAGCCCGTCCGGGCCGCCGACCACGAGGTAGTCGTACCCCGCCGCGTGCGCGTCCTTCAGCACGATCGCGGCGTGCCCGGCCCGGTTGATCGCGTGCGTGAGGTCGAGCGCGAGATCAGCATCCATCGGATAACGGTGCAGCGTGGCGCCCGTCACGGGGTCGGCGAGGATGGCGCCGCCCGCGACCGCGACCGGCGCCTCTTGCGTGATCTGCTCGATCGCGGCACGCGACTCGGCGAGCCCTCGCCCAGTGCAGATCGTCACCGCGATGCCCGCGTCCCTCGCCCGCACGATCGCGTCGACGTTCGCGGCGGAGACTCCGCCGCCCGGCATGAGCAGGGTGCCGTCGAGATCAATCGCGAGCAGGTCGTAGGGCGGCCTCACGCCCGAAGCGTAGCGGCGTGCGCGGCCGGCCCGCTCAAGACGCGTGGGTCACGAGGGAAGATCGGCAAGGCCGCCCACGCCCTCGTCGGCCCGCTCGGGCGGCACCTCGCGGTGCTCGTCGGCCTCGAGATCAAGCCGCATCGCCTCCGGGCCGAACATGATCGCGTTCTTGCCCGCCCGCTTGCCCTGCATCGCGAGCTCGTCGGCCCGCTCCACGAGCTCCGTGGGCGATCGCCCGTCCCAAGGGAATGTCGCCAGACCGCCCGAAATGGTGAGCGTGCCGGGCGCCTCGTCGCCAAGCTTGGGGAAGTTGTGTTCGAGGATCTGCTTCTGGAATCGACGGGCGATGCTGTGCACGCTCTCGGGATGCGCGCTGTCGGTCTCGCGCGGGCCCTCGGGCTCGTGGAAGATCACCGCGAACTCGTCGCCCCCAATGCGGCAGACGCGATCGGTCGGACGCGTCACGCTCTTCATCAGGCGCACAGCCTCGCGGAGGATCTCGTCGCCCGACCCGTGCCCGTAACGATCGTTGTACGACTTGAAGTCGTCGATATCGAACACAAGCACGGTCACGTTGCGACGGCGCTCGCGCCCCTGCTTCACCGCGGCGTCGAGGAACCGATCGAAGTAACGACGGTTCCACGCCCCGGTCAGCATGTCGGTGAACGCCGCCAGTCGCAGCTCGGTGTGCAGCTCGCCCATGTAGAGCCAGGCGCCGAGCCAGGTGGCGTGTGGCGCCAGGTCTTCCTTGCTCGCGTGCTGGCTGCGCAGCCAGCCGTAACGCAGCGATCGCCACGCGACGAGAGCGCTCGACGCGGCAGCGGACGGATCGCCCTCGCCCGTGAGGAAGTCCTGCGCGAACTCGACGTCCGACGCGCCGGTGCGCTGGCGGATGAGCTCGAGCGCCACGGGCCGGATCTCCTCGCCGCGGCTGACGACGTCGATGATGCGTTCATCGCCCGCGGCGCCCGCGCCGGGGGCGCCGATCATGACATCGACCAGGGGCGCCACGTTGGGGTCAGACTGAAGACTGGGCATCGGGGAAGACTCCGGCGCCGGGAGCGGGGGCTTGCCGGCCTCCGGCTCGGTCGCGGCGGTTCGCGGGCGTGGTCGCAACACATCGGCCAGTGCGCGCGCCGTAGCGTCAGGCTCGACGAGGCCGTCGTACATCTTCTCGACCTCCTTGGGCGTCTGGTTCGCCTTCGCGGCGCGCAGCACGCGCACCGAAGGCTGGATCAGGCGCAGTCCCTCGATGAACTCTCCGAGCCGGGTGCTCGCGTCGTCGCGCCCCGGCGCCGATGCGCCGGGCTCGGCGTCTCGCGACACCACCACCACCGCGCGCTCGGGAGACTCGGCGTCGATCGGGTCGGCCAGCTCGCCCAACGCGTCGTACGCGTTGGCGGCGCGCACCAGCTCGATGTCCGGGTCGAGGCGCAGACGACCATCCAGGCCCGTTCGGCCCACCAGGATGACACGCAGCACCTGCGGCTCGCTCGCCGAAGACACGGATTGACCCTCGCTCTCCGCGGTCTCGCGCTCGCGCAGCGCGACGCCGCCCACCTCTCTACTAATCAGATTCGTCACGGGTGCGTTCGTCCGCGAGGAGCATCTCCAGCTCCTCATCGCTGAGAACCTCGCCCGTGGTCTCCGGACGCGGCTCGGTGTCATGGGAAGAAGTCTTGGAACCGGGCGCGGCGCCGGTCAGACGCAACGCGGGGCCCGCACGCAACTCCGTGGCGTCCCCCTTCGGACCGATCGACGCCGGCTTGACCTCGATCCGCGCGCGCCGCGGAGCCTCGCCCAACGCCTCTGCAGGCAGATCCGAGGCATCGGCCCAACTCCGCACGTCGTCGGGCTCGACGGCGCGCAGCGTGGGCGGATTTGTCGGCTCGAATAGCCAGCAGGCCGTGCGCGGCGCAAACCGAGACACCGCCGCCACCACGTCGCCCACGTCCTCGAGTTGCTCGGGTCGGTCGAGCAGCAGCACGTGCGGCTCGGCGGCGTCCGATGAGGCGGGACGCTCCATGCGGCAGACCTGCGCCAACGCGCCGAA
>JBCAXI010000177.1:0-6149 GCA_038534175.1 Planctomycetota bacterium
AGCCCCGGCGCGATGGTCGGCACGCCGCAGTACATGAGCCCCGAGCAGGCGATGGGCTCTGCCGATATCGACATCCGCAGCGACGTGTACTCGCTCGGCGTTGTGCTGTACGAGCTGCTCTCCGGCGCGCCGCCGTTCGAGGTCGGGAGCCTCCGCGGAGCTGATCTGGATCGCTTGCGTCGTCTGATCAGTGAGTTCGAGCCGCAGCCTCCGAGCGCACGAATCTCTCGCGCGGCGGGAGACCAGGGATCGATGGTCTCGTCTTCGAGCACCGCGCGCCGAGTTCGGGGCGATCTTGACTGGATCACCATGCGCGCGATGGCGAAAGAGGTAGGGCGTCGGTACGCCACCGTCGCCGCGCTCGCCGACGACCTACGCCGATACCTGCGATCGGAGCCGGTTGAGGCCGGCCCGCCCGGCGTGGGATACCGCGTGGGCAAGTTCGTGCGGCGACACCGGGCGGGTGTTGTGGTCGCTGCGGGGGCGCTCGCCTTGCTGGTCGCCGGTCTCGCGGGCACGAGCTACGGCTTGGTGGCGGCGCGGCGAGCGCAGGTGGACGCCGCGCGGGAGGCCGCGATCGCGACGGCGATCAATGACTTCCTGAACGAGGATCTGCTCGGCGCCGCCGACCCGACGCGAGCCGAGCGTCGAGACGTCACGGTCCGCGAGGTGCTCGGCGCCGCGTCGGACAACATCGAGGGTCGATTCGCCGAAGAGCCGATGGTCGAGGCGGGCATTCGGAGAACGATCGCCCAGTTGCTCGAGCGTCTGGGTGACCCCGAGCAGGCCGAGTCCCATCGCGTGCGAGAGCTAGAAATCCAGACCGAGCAACACGGGCCAGTGTCACACGGCACGCTCGAGGCGGTGCAGTCGCTCGCGACGAACCTGATGGACCAGCGTCGGTTCGCCGAGGCGGTTCCACACATGGAGGGGGCCATCGAGATCCTCGCGGCGCGCCGAGGGCCCGATGATCCGCAACGCCTACGCGCGGTGAGCAATCTCGGTGTCGCGCTGTTGCAACTCGGTCGCCTCGCGGAAGCGACGCCGTATGTCGAGCGGTCACTCGAAGGGAAGCGGCGGACGCTCGGCGAGGACGATCCGAGCACGCTGAACTCGGTTCATAATCTCGCCGGGCTTCACGGCTCGCTGGGCAACCACGACCGATCCCTCGAGCTGGCCCGGCAGGCGTACGAGGGGCGACTCCGCGTGCTCGGTCCGCGCGATCCCAAGGTCTTCAGCTCGTTGAATCTTCTCACTTGGGCCCTGACGAACGCGGGCGAGCTTGATGAGGCCACGCAACGCCTCGGTGAGGCGATCGGGCAGGCTCGGGCGTTGCTCGGCCCGGAGCATCCGCGTGCGATCGCGCTCATCGACGCACTCGCGGACGTGCACCACATGCTTGGCGAGCACGAACGAGCCGAGCAGCTTCTGCGCGAGGTCCTGCCGCTCTATCAGGCGACGCGGGGCGAGGATCATCCCGACACGCTTGATTGCTGGCACTCGCTTGCGGTCAGTGTGTCGGAGCAAGGCCGCCACGACGAGGCCGTGTCGATCTACGACGACTTGTTCGCGCGCGCCTCGGTGGTCGCCGAGCAGGCGCCGCTGAAGCAAGGACAGTGGATGATCGCGCGCGGGGATGCGCAGCGCCGCTCGGGTCGGTTCTCCGATGCCGAACGCACGCTGCTCGCCTGCCACGAGCTGGTCGTGTCTTCTGAAGATCCCGGCGGTCTCATGCGTCGTCGTGTCATCCAATCGCTCGTGGTCCTGTACAACAGTTGGTTCAACGCCGAAGACGATCCGGCACGCGCCGAGGCCGCCGACCGCTGGGAGGCGGAGCTCGATGCCCCTTAGGGCGGCACGGCACGCCCTCCGTCCGCCAGCTGACCGACCCGAGCCATCCAAAAAAGTTGAACACGCGTGGTTCTCCTCGCTCGGGATCGTCGCAACCGCTGTTGTGGCGTCCGGGACTGTGGCGCCACGTATCTCAACGATGACCCATGCCAAGGAGCCCGAAATGCCCGTCAGCCATGCCGACAAGTTGGAGAAGCGTCTCAAGGGAATGGAGCGAGATGTGAAGAAGAACATGCAGGCCGTGAAAAAAGTCAACACGGCGATGCCCAAGCTCAAAAAGGCCCAGAAGGGCGCCAAGAAGGAATCGGACTGAGAGCAACCCAGTTGGTGCCGCGGCCGGCGGACGCCCACGAGTGGATCACACTGGCGCACCAGAAGGAGCCCGCCATGGGAAAGAAGACTGACAGCCTCATCACGAAGACAATGGATGCGATGGACGAGCTCGCCTCGTTCAATCAGCGCGTCGGCGATCTCGCCGATGAGTATCGCGAAACGCTAGATGACATCGATGACGACACGCAGCGCGAGAACATCGCGAAGCTCGCTGGCAAGACGCTCGATCGAATGGAAACCAAGCGAGACGGGATCGCCCGCACCGCGAGCAAAGCGCTCGAGGATCTGAAGAAGCATGTACGCGGCAAGAACCGCGCGGGCCGCGAGTCGACGTTTGACTTCATCGACCAGACCGAGGGACTCCTCGCCGCGTTCGCCTGAGCAACGCCCATCCAACACGTGCCGACCCACCGAAGCGCCGACCGAGAGAGGAGTGCGCGATGCCCACCAAGGCGGACCCAGGCGATAGCAAGACGCCCACACTCGATCCCGAATCACGGGCCATGCTCGACAAGGCCCGGAAGGGCAACGTCTTGCGCTACGCGATGGTCTGCAAGGGCCCCAAGGTCATCGGCCTGTCGGTCTTCAAGCGCGGCCAGGCCGATGCCAAAGTTCGCCAGCTCAAGCAGGCCGGCTCGAAGGGCCAGGGCTACTCCGGCGTGGTGACGGGTCGGGGGCCAAATCTGCAGTTTCAGCTCCTCGCGGGCGAGGGGCATGAGGAGGGGCCAGTCCGCGACGCGATCCTGAAGAAGTTCCTCAAGGACGCCGCGGGACTCATGTCCAAGCCCACGTTCGAGATCGTGCATGAGCTGAGCGAGGTGGGCGACACCGAAAAGCCGCCCGAGGGCGCCGAGTCTGGCGAGCGTGTGTACGCAACACCGAACATCAAGGGGTTGCTCGCGGCGCTCAAGCAGCTTACCCCCGCGGTACAGAAGGTGGTGAAACGCCAGCCCGAGTCCAAGGCCGAGCTCATGGCGCTGGTCAAGCGGGCCAAGGACGCGATCGATGCCAACCAACCGGGCCCGGCCAAGGCCGCGTTGGTCGCGCTTGGCGAGCGACTGAAGCGCAGGGCGCCCGCCGCGGCGCCGGCACCGCGTGCTCGTCCACCGGTGCCGATCGGACGACGCGCCACCGAGCGGTGGATGGAGGCCAAGGAGCACGTGGACGAGCGACTCGACACGCTCGCGGCCGCGCTTCGCGCGACCAAGGACGCGAATCTGGAGCGCATCGCCCATCGCGGGCTCGGTGCCATCACGGGGCGTCTGCAAGCGGGCGTGCGTGTCGCGTTTCTTGAGATCGACGCGTCGCGAGAAGATACAAAGCGAGCGAAGGCGATCAAGCACGCCGAGTCCAAGCTCGGCGAGCTCCGCACGTTCTTTGAGAGCGACAAGATGGTTCGTCTGATCGACGACAACCCGTTCGGCGTCCGCATGGACGTCGCGTCAACGATGGACCGCGCGCTCGCGGACATCGCATCGATGCTCTCGCGGAGCTAGCCCAAAAGGCATCAAACGGAGTTCACCATGCCGCTGCCCGAAGAATGGACACGAGACGCGTTCGAGGCGATGGGCGAGACGCTACGAGATCGCGACTTCGCCGTTGCGACGATGGAGCCGCCAGCGCGACCGTCGCCCATCCCGACCGATGAGACGCGCGGGCTCGATCCCGTCTCGTTCACCGGCAAAAGCACCCCGGCCCGATACCGACCGCTCAAGCGATACGCGATCGGGCAGGTCTGGGGCGACGAGGAAGAGCGACACGCGATCTCGGACGACGCACGAGACCAGATAGATCGGATGCGATCGACCGGTCGCGCGGCGCCCGTTGAGCTCCAGCGCGACGGGCTCACCATGCGCGGCAACTTCTACGCCGCCAAGGGGCACAACCTCATCGACCACAACTATCAGCCCGACACCAGCCGGCCGGCCGTGCTCCTGCTCACCGGCAGCGGCGGCAGCGCGGAAGATCAAGGCATTGAGATGGCCCAGTTCTACGCCGAGAGCGGCGCCAGTGTGCTCAGCGTCAACTACAGCGGCTTCGGCTCCAGCGATGACCGAAACCCGGGTGAGAAGTGCCTCTACGAGGATGCCCAGGCGATGCTCGAGCACCTCGTGCAGATGGGATACGACCCAGAGGACATCGTCATCCATGGCTTCTCAATGGGCGCGCCCGTCGCCGCGGCACTCGAGCAAAAAAACGAGAACAACGGCGTTCGCTTCCGCGGCGCCGTGCTCGATCGTCCGATGACCCACGCCTCCGACGCGGCCGCGACCACCATGCCAACGGGCCTCAAGACCATCGGTGGTAAGGTCGCCTCGCTCGCCGGCGGCAATTTCAAGACGAAGTCGCGCGTCAAGAAGCTCGACCCCGACACGCGCAAGGTCGTGACCGCCGATACCCAGGACCTGGGCCCGTTCGGCGCGGCCATGCTCGAATCGATGCAGAACGAGGAGGGTGCCGCCTGGGTGCGGGGCGCCGAGGCGAGCGGCGGGCACTTCGATCACCAAGCCGTGATCCAGGGCAACGGCGATTACCTCCGGGCGCTCATCGCCGAGGACCGCGAGGGTGGGGTGCAGGACCTCGCGGGTGCCGCCGAAGCCCAGACCCAGCAGCTGATGGACATGCTGGTGGTGCTCGATGAGCAGCATCGCCAGATCCGCGACGCGTTGGGTGAGGCGCGCCAGCTCGTCAACAACCGAGAGGCCGCCGATCTGTTCGAGGGTCAGTTCGAGATGCTCTCGCAGTGCGACTCGGCCATCGAGCGCTATCGCGATCGCCTGGAGGTGATCGACGAGGTGTGGAGCTCGGGCATTTTCGCGACCGAGGCGTTCGAGGCCGTGGGACGCGAGTGGGCCGAGAGCATCGACGAGTTGCGAGATGCCCTGGAGCGATTGGAAGCCCGCCGCGAGGCGGTGCTGGCGCAGCGGCTCGCTGAGATCGACGCGGGTCTGGCGAGCGAAACGACGATGGACGCCCTGTTCTCGACGCCGTCCGAGCGCGATCCGCTCGGGCTCAAAGCGGCGAACTATCCACAGACGCCGATCAGCTTCTTGATCATGCCGGTCGGATCTCGCTACCAGCACGATCTCGCGTTCTCCGAGGACACCGATCCGACGATCATCACGACGGCGCGACGCGCGGTGCTGCAGCAGGTCCGCGACGGGCTCTGATCCGCGCATTCGCGCGGTGCGCCACCTACGCTCGCGACGTGACGCCACCCTCGCCCCCTTCGCCATCGTCTTCGCCAAAACAACTCGAATCGAACAACGCGGCCATTCAAGCCCCGAGCAGCTCGCCGATCGCCAAGCGCTCGCGCTTGACGCCCGATGGTCGGCTCACCACGGGCCGCCTCGCGGGCCTGTCGATGGGGAAGGCGATCTGGGTGCTCTCGTGGCCCGTGCTCATCGAGAGCTATCTGAACTCGTTTGTGGGCCTGGTGGACACCACGCTCGCCGCACGCATCTCTCCGGAGGCGACCGACGCCATCGGCGCCGCGGCGTACTTCCTCTGGTTCATCGGCCTCATCGGTATGGCGCTCGGTGTCGGCGCCACGGCGCTGATCGCTCGCTCGGTCGGCAAGGGGAGACTCGCGGTGGCCAACGCGGCGGTCGGGCAGACCGTCATCCTCGCCATCGCGCTCGGCATGATGGTCGGCACCGGTCTGTTTGTGCTCTCCCCGAGCCTGGCGCATCTGCTTCATCTCGAGGGCGAGGCGGCCGCCGCGTTCTCGGGCTACCTGCGGATCGTGTCGGCGGGCGTGCCACTCTCGGCGTTGCTTTTCAGCGGTATCTCGTGCCTCCGCGGGGCGGGCGACGCGATGCGGCCGCTCTGGGCCATGGTCGTTGTCAACATCGTCAACATGTTCCTGAGCTGGGGTCTCTCGGGTGCGCCGATCGCAGGCGTTGTCGCGCCGGGCTCGCCGCAATTTGGTCTAGAGGGTGTGGCGTTCGGCACCGTCATCGCAC
>JBCAXI010000178.1:0-6134 GCA_038534175.1 Planctomycetota bacterium
ACGTGATCTCGATCACCGACGGCCAGATCTACCTCGAGCCCGAGCTGTTCTTCTCCGGCGTGCGCCCGGCGGTCAACGTCGGTATCTCAGTCTCTCGCGTGGGCGGCAACGCGCAGGTGAAGGCGATGAAGAAGATCGCCGGCTCGCTACGACTCGACCTCGCCGCCTTCCGCGAGCTCGAGGCGTTCGCCCAGCTCGGCACCGAGCTCGACGCGGCGACGCAGAAGCAGCTCGATCGCGGCATCCGTATGGTCGAGCTGCTCAAGCAGCCGCAGTACGTGCCGCAGAACGTGACCGACCAGGTCATCTCGATCTTCGCGGGCAGCAAGGGCTTCCTCGATGACGTCCCGCCGGAGCACGTGGACGACTTCGAGAAGCAGATGCTGGGCTACTTCCAGACGGTGGCCAAGCCGGCATGGAACGAGCTGCAGCAGAAGAAGGCGCTGGACGACGGGCTGACGAGCCAGCTCGAGCAGGCGATCCGCGAATTTAAGGGTCAGTGGAAGCCGAGCGAGGGCTGAGGCGGTTTTACAAGACCCAAGGTCAGCACGATCCGCTGAGAGCGGGAGCGCTGACGGTCTGAGCTTGTCTCATCGGATGCACCGCGCAGAGCCCCAGGCCAGCTTCCACGAGGTCGCGAAGGCAGTCCATGGCCCATGGTGCCTGATCAGACACCACCACGGCGTGACTCTTGGACAGCCAAGGGCGGGCGGCTATCTTCCGATCGACAGAGGTCCAAGCACAAGTGAGGTCGAAGCGCGGTCGAAGCGCGGAGGGAGCAACGGATGCGGACGGCGACTTTGGTGAGTGTGGCGGGGTTCTCGGTGGCGATCATGGGCACGGTCGCGACGGCGGGCGAGCCCTATCCCGAGGGCGCCGCGATCCCGCGGAGCCTCACCCCGGCCGAGGCGGCCTTGATCGCCGAGACGCCGATCCGCGTGCCCGCGTTCGCGCGTGCGACGGCGCCGCCGACCGGCCCGATCGAGGCGATCGCCGAGTACGAGGCGATGGAGGCGATCATCCTCGCGTGGGAAGGGCCCACGAGTTGGAAGAACATTCTCCGCGATATGGCCGTGGCGATCACTACCCAGGGCGACGCGGACGTGTGGGTGTACTGCGACTCGTCGGCCGAGGTGAGCTCGGTTCGATCGACGCTCATCGGCGCGGGCGCCGACGGCGCGCGGGTGTTCACGCCGGTGAAGTCGACCGACACGATCTGGATCCGTGACTACGGGCCGCAGTACATCCGGGAGGGCGGCGTGCGCGCGGCGGTTGACCACACATACAACCGTCCGCGCCCGAACGACAACTCCACGCCGCTCGACTACGCGAATGAGCGCGGGCATCTGTACTACGACCTCCCGCTCGTGCACGGCGGCGGGAACTATCACAACGACCTCAGCGGCAACGGGCACGCGACCGTGCTCATCGAGGACGAGAACCCTTCGCTCACGGGCCAAGAGATCATCGACATCTGGCAGGACTACTGGGGCTTGGTGACGCAGTTGGAAGACGCGCTGCCGCAGTCGGTCGATTCGACGCAGCACATCGATATGTGGATGCAGATGTGCTCCGATGACCACGTGGTGATCAGCGACTGGCCCGCTCAGAGCGGAACGATCCAGGACCAGGTGTGCGACGCCGCGGCCGTGGACTTCGCGAGCCGCGGATTCCAGGTCACGCGCGTGCCGGCGCGCACCGTCTCCGGCACGCACTACACGTACACGAACGTGGTGATCTGCAACGACGCCGTGCTCGTGCCGACGTACACCAGCGGCACGATCGTGAGCGCGGGCTACAACCCGCAGGCGCTCGCGGCGTGGCAGAGCGTGTTCCCCAGCAAGACGATCGTCGACATCAATTGCCAGGCGATCGTGACGGCCGCGGGCGTGATGCACTGCATCAGCAAGCACGTGCCCGCCAACCTGAACGGCGAGACGCCCACGGCCTATCTGCGGTCACCCAACGACGGCACGGCTCGCACGCCGGGCGATATGGTCGAGATCGCTTGGAGCACCGACGACGACGTCGCGGTGACGAGCGTTGAACTCGAGCTCTCGCTCGACAATGGGCAGACCTGGAGCGCGATCACGTCGAGCACCGCGCGCGACGGCTCGTTCCTCTGGACCGTGCCGGATGTGTTCTCGAGCGAGGCCCTCGTGCGCGCGAACGCCTTCGACGTGGACGGCAACTCGAGCGTCGACGAGTCGGACATTGCGTTCGCGATCAACGGGACGCCGCCGTGCGTCGCCGATGTCACGACCGAGAGCACGAGCAACGGCATCCCCGATGGCATCGTGACACTCTCGGACTTCTCGTACTACCTCTCGCTCTGGGCCGCGGGCGATTCCGCCGCGGACGTCACCACGGAGAGCACGTCGAACGGCGTCCCCGATGGCATCGTCGGTCTGAGCGACTTTTCCTTCTACCTCAGCGAGTGGTCGCTCGGCTGTCCGTGAGTCGGCGACGGCGCACACTTCTGGTGCACGCTTCCGGTTCACGCTGAGTAAGGGCGACGCCCGCGCGCTCGACAGCCATTCGAAACGGCCCCGCGGGTGCGGGGCTTTTTTTTCGTCCGACACGGAACGCGCCGAGGCGCTGGAGCGTCACATCGGGCGTCGGGCCGCGATCGGTGGCCCAAGCGGTTCTCGGACATCGGAGGCGTCGATGCGTGCTAGCTCTTTCTGCGCGGTGGTTGTGTTGGGTTCGCTCGGTGGCGTGGCGGTCGGGGGCGGATGTCCGATCCCCGAGTCGTTCGAGCGCCCCACGCTCGATCTGCTGGACCGTCCACAATTGATCGACCTCACCGGCGATGGGCTCGACGATCTCGTCTCGTGGACGCGGGGCGCGGTCCGTGTGCAGCCCGGCCTGCCCGGGGGCGGGCTGGGGGAGGCGATCGATCTCGTCGTGCCCGAGGCCTTCGAATTCACCAACCTGGCCGATCTCACCGGCGACGGCGTGCCCGAGTTGGTCGGCGTGCGCGTGACGGATGACCAACGCGTGCGCGGCTACCTGCCAGCGCTCGGCTCCAACGCGTTCGGCGCCTTCCGTCCGTTTCCGCCACTCATCGATGATCGCGCCGCGATCGCGTTCGGCGACTTCAACGGCGACGGACGAGACGATCTCGTCGGCATCGAGCCGTTCGGCGGGCCGATCTTCGCGCACCTCGCCGGGCCCGATGGCACGCTCGGCGAGCAGGTGACGACCCAGTTCCCGCTCGACCTCACGGTCGCGTTCGTCGGGGACTTTGATCGCGATGGTTTGGATGACCTGGCCGCGCGCACACGCGTTGGATCTGTCGCGGCGCCCGATCAGATGTTCCTGCTGCGCAGCGCCGGCGCCGGCACATTCGAGGCGCCCGTCGTGCACGACACCGGATTGGTGCGTATGACCGCGCAGGGCGCCGACATGGATGGCGACGGGATCACCGACATCGTCGTGACGGCCGGCTCCCGCGGCGACGGGCCGATCCCGTTCTTGCGTTGGCTGCGTGGGCTGGGTGGGTTCGACTACGCGCCGGCGGAGGAGATCGAGCTCTTTGGCAACTGGAAGGACTTCGCGATCGTCGAGATCGACGGTCAGCCGGGGCGTGAGTTTGTCTATGAGCTCTTCGTCGACGTCGGCCTACGTCCGGGCGTCCGTCGGTCACAAGTACGCATCGCCACAGTCAATGGCGAACTGGCCGCTTCACCGCTGCTCGAATCGCCCCAACCGCTCTCGCCCGTCCTCCCTACGGGACAGCCCGTCTCACTGCCTCTGCTCGCGGATGTGGACGGAGATGGCTTGCGTGACCTGTTTGGCCAGACGGGTGAAGTGTTCCTGGCTGCGGCGCCGCTCGAATTCGAGGATCCAATCCTCTTGAACATCGATCGCCCCACGCTGCTCCGTCTCGCCGACTTCGACGGGGATGGCGACGACGACATTCTCTATTCCGGCGGCACGGACGAGGCGCCGCTCCTTGGGCTCATCCTGTTGGGCGAGGACGGCGAGCGCCTCGTCACGCCCACGATCTCGCGGCGAATCAGCGAGGCGCGTATCGCTGACATCAACGGAGACGGCATGGCGGACCTCGTCATCGGCGGCGGTGACACGTACGTGCGATCGATGGGGGCCGCGGGATTTGCCGAGGCGGAAGCGATCGCGGACCGATCAGGGCTGAGCTTCGCGGTCGGTGATTTCAACGGCGACGGCTTCGCGGACATCTACCGGGGATCAAACGGGCCGCGGAGTGTTCAGTTTGGAACGATGAATGGGCCCGGCGAGGAAGCGGTCGTGGATCCGTCGTCGGCGCCGTTTGCAACCGGATCAGCGTTAGAAACCGCCGATTTCAACGGCGACGGTCGAGACGACGTCGTCGGCATCGATCTCGGTGTACCCGCCGAGATCGTGGTGTGGCTGTCGGCGCCCGATGCGAGCTCGTTCTCGGTTTCGCGGACCGAGCTGCCCGTGGACTCGTTCTTCTCGAGTATTCGATCTCGTCTCGGACTCGGTGATCTCGACGGCGACGGAAACCTCGACGTGTTCATCCCCCGCGCGTCCGGTTCGGCAGTGGCGTACCTCGCGTTTGGTGATGGTTCCGGCCAGTTTCCTCGAGTGACGCCATATCAGACGACATACAACGCCGACGAGGTTGTCCCGATGTTCATTGACGTGAACAACGACAGGGCCGTGGACGTCGTGCAACGCGATCTGGTGTTCTTCGGGGATGAGAGTGGCGGTCTCGTCCCGGTAGAGGATCCGGAGTCGATTGGCTTCTCAACCGATCAGGTCGTGTACGTCGACGTCAACGGCGACGGCCGACTCGATCGTCTGTCTATCAGTTTCACCGATTCGATCAATCTCGACCTCAACCGGTGCACCGCCCCCCTCTGCCCCGCCGACCTCACCACCGACGCCACGAGCAATGGCCAGCCCGACGGCCTCGTCACGCTCAGCGACTTCGCGTTCTACCTCGACCTCTGGACGCAACGCGATCCCGCGGCCGACGTGACCACCTACGGCGTCTGCGAGATCTCCTGCGGCGGCGACGGCGTCGACCTCTCCGATTTCTCGTGCTACCTCAGCGAGTGGTCCCTCGGCTGCCCGTGAGCGATTCGTGGTCATGAGAGATCCCGCTTCCGTCGGACCTCGGTATCCGATAGCCTGCGATGTCCGTTTCGGCTCGTGGGTTATCTTGGCCGATCGTTCCGGGAGGCCTCCCGCGCGCCGTGGCGTGATGGGAGGCGTGCCATGTGGGTTCGAGCGATCGCGGTGTGTGGGCTCTGCGTGTCGGGTGTCGCGAGCGGGCAGGAGATCTTGTTCACCGACGCGACCCAGGCGTCGGGCATCTCGAGCGGCTTCGAGTTTCCTGCCGGGGTCAACCCGCCGCAGAAGATGCTCGCGGGCGGCGCAGTGGGCGATTTCGACCGTGACGGCGACCAGGACCTCTTCGTGCTCTCCGGCGGGTCGGCGCCCGATCGGCTGTACATCAACGATGGAATGGGTGTATTCACGGACCAGGCCGTGGCGTGGGGCGTGGACCGGTCGCATCTGGGCGCGGGCGCCGCGGTCGCCGACGTCAACAACGACGGCTGGCTCGATCTCTTTGTGACGAGCCACGGCATGGCGAGCGCGCCGGGCACGCCCGGCAACCACGCGCTCTATATGAACAACGGCGATGGCACGTTCACCGATCGCGCGCTGCAGTCCGGATTGCAGACGATCACGTCGGTCGCCGACGGCTTTGGTGCGGGCTTCGGTGATTACGACCTCGACGGCGATCTCGACCTCGCCGTCGCCGGCTGGATGTTCGAGGCGGGCGGCAACCGCCTATTCCAGAACGATGGAACCGGGCAGTTCACCGACGTCACCGCCGCGGCGCTGCCCGCGAGCGTGTTCGACTGCCGCGGCTTCAGCCCGTGGTTCCACGACATGGACGGCGACCGACTTCCCGAGTTGCTCTGGACCTCCGACTTCGGCACGAGCCGCTATCTCGTGAACAACGGCGACGGCACGTTCGCGGACTTCACCGCGGCGTCGGGCACGGGGCTCGATTCCAACGGCATGGGCGCGACGATCGCCGATATGAACGGCGATGGCCTGCCGGATTGGTACGTCACCTCCATCGATAACGCCGCCAGCCCGCTCCGATCGGG
>JBCAXI010000179.1:0-6119 GCA_038534175.1 Planctomycetota bacterium
CGCGGGCCCCCTCAACCCACCGCCCGGGCCGATCGCCCCGACGCCCTTCGACACGGGCTCGTCCGATCCTCGCACGACGATCTCCGTCGAGAACACCCCAGGCGGGCTCCCCGCGGTCTTCCTCATCGACCAGCCCGGCTCGTACGTTCTCGAGTCCGACGTCGATGTGCCCATCGGTAAGGCCGGCCTCCGCGTCGAGGCCCGCAACGTCGTGATCGACCTCAACGGGTTCACGATCCGCGGGAATCAGCAGGGCCTCCACGGCATCGAGCTGGCCGAGCCGAGCGACGGGCTCGGCGTCGGGCCGGTCTACATCTTCAACGGCGCCATCACCGGCGTGCTGGGCGAGGGAGTCTCGGGCGCCGACGGACGACTCCATCTCGAGCGTCTCGATGTCAGCGACACCGGCGGCGACGGCATCGTCGCCGGCCCGCGATCGCTGATCGACGCCTGCGCTGTGGAGAACGCCGGAGACGACGGCATCGTGGCCGGCACGCACGCGCTCGTCACCCGCTCCAGCGTGTTCAACCACGACCAGGTCGGGTTCGATCTCTTGCCCGACAGCGCCGCGTACCAGTGCGTCGCGGTCAGCGGGCGCGTCGGGTTCCGCGTGGGCGCCGGCGGGCGTGCCGAGCGCTGCGTCAGCACGAACTACATCGTCAACGGCATCGAGGCGGGCGACCGCGCCGCGGTCACCGAGTGCCAGGTCTCCATCGGGTTCACCGGCGTGCGCGCGATCGGGACCGGCGCCCGCATCGAGGGCAACCTCGTCTCGAGCAGCGGCATCGCGCTCGCCGCCGACGCGGGCGGGAATCTCATCGTCCGCAACACCGTGCACGGCAACGGCTCGCCCTTCGATCTCGCGCCGGGCAACACCGTGGGTCCCACGGTCGACGCGGGCACCATCACGCTCATCGCCAACCCCACCGCGAACATCGTCTACTGATCGGCCCGCGACTCGGCCGCGGGCACGGGCTCGCTCGCGTCGGCCCGCATGAACAGCGCATCGCCCTTCTCGATCGTCTGCCCTGGCTTGAGGCTGAAGGCCCCATCGCCGAACCGCGCCAGCTCGGCGAGCGGCGCGCGGAACGCGCTGTTCGCGTCGCTTGGGTCGGTCAGGTGCTCGCAGTTCCATCGTCGCCAGAGCTCGGCGCACTTCTCGGGCATCGCCGGCGCGAGCAGCAGGCTCGCGATCCGCAGCGCCTCGGCGCACGAGTAGAGAATCGTCTGCAGCGCTTTGTCGGCGTGCCGGAGCGTGTCAAGCTGCTTGGCCAGCGTGAACGGCGTGGTGTAGCTGATGAACTCGTCCACCGCGTTGACGATGTCCAGCCCGTGGGACAACGCGTCGTCGAGCGCGTGCTGGGCGTGGTCGCGCGTCGCCGCGGCCGCCGCCTCGTGGCACAGCGTCGCCAGGTCGAACGTCCGCGTCGGGTCGTCCGCCGGCTTGCCCGCGTTCGCGCGCGCGTCCAGCGCGAGCGGCAGCGCCTTGCCATCGGGGAAGCCGAACCGCCCGTCGCACGTCCGGTCGCAGGCGCCGCCGAGATACTTCGCGATCATGTTCGCGACCCGGCTCGTCGAGTTGCCAAAGCTATTGGCCAGGTCCGCGTTGTACACCTCGACGAATCGCGTGTACGCGAAGTCGGCGTCGGTCGAGCCCAGCGGGCCCTGCGTCGCGAGGTACCACCGCACCGCGTCAAGGCTGTAGCGATCCGCGTACGCCTCGAGCTGGTCGATCTCGATGAAGTTGCCCAGGCTCTTGGACATCTTTCGGCCCTCGGAGATGAAGTACGCGTGCGCGTACACGTCGCGTGGCGAGGGCTCCCCGAGTGCCCTGAGCATCGCCGGCCAGATCACCGCGTGGAACCACAGGATGTCCTTGGCCATGAAGTGCACCGTCGCTGGCCAGAACGCGCGCAGCTCGTCGGTGTCCACCACCGTTAGGTAGTTGCACAGCGCCTCGATCCACACGTAGATCCGGTGCTCGGGGTCGTTCGGCATCGTCACGCCCCAGTCCGCGTCGCCCTCCTTGATGCGGCGTGAGACGGGCACCTTCTGCAGGCCTTGGCGGATGCGTCCGAGCACCTCGTTCTTGCGCGCCTCGGGCCGCACACGGACCTGGTCGGTCTCGATGCGCTCGCGCAGCCACGCCTCGTGCTTGTCGAGCCGGAAGAAGTAGTTCTGCTCGACCCGCTGCTCGAGGTCGCGCCCCGTCACGGGGCTTTTGAAGCCGTGCTCTTTTGCGACGGTCTCAGTGACATATTCCTCCTGCGAGGGGTCGTACCAGCCCTCGTAGTCGCCCAGCTCGATGTCGCCCGAGTCGACCAGTCGCCGGATGTACGCCGACGCCTTGGACGTGTGCCGCTCCTCGGTCGTGCGCACGAAGTCGTCGTGGCTGAAGTTCATGAACGCGAACGCCCGCTGGAACCGCTCGGCGTTTTGAGTCGCCCATTCCATCGGGGAGAGTCCACGCTCCTCGGCGGCCTTGCTGACCTTCTCGGCGTGCTCGTCTGTCCCGGTCAGGAACCGCACGGGCCGATCGGGCCCGCCGATCAGCCGCGCGAACCGAGCGGCGATATCGGCGACCAGCGTTGTGTAGCAGTGGCCGATATGCGGGCGGTCGTTGACGTAGTAGATGGGCGTCGTGACGTAGTAGGGCTCGGTGGTCATCGCGAGAGTCTAGAAGTGGTTCGCCCATGCCCTCGGATCCCCTTCCTCTACCTCCCTGGGCGCCGGGAGCCCCAGAGCGGGTCCCTGCACCGGGGGATTCCCTCTTGGGTATCCTGTTTGGTTCGTGGGACGGTGATGGACCGGCGAGCGGCCGTGTGGCGGCTTGAGGTTCGGCGACCCGGGATCGGAGCGGCATGGAGCGATCGGCGTTCGAAGCCAAGGCAACTGAGCAGCTCGACGCGGTCTATCGCATGGCGTACCACCTCACGCGGAACGCCGAGCAGGCCGAGGACCTCGTGCAAGAGGTGTACGTGCGCGCGCTCAAGCCCTCCGCGGTCGACCGGTTCGAGGATCGCTCGACCGACGGCGAGGGCGGTGCCGTCCGGGCCTACCTCTTCGCGATCACCCACAACGTGTTCTACAGCAAGATCAAGCGGGACGCCCGAGGCCCGATGGCGGTGGGTGAGTTCTTTGCAGAGGCATCGAGCGAGCTCGCGCCCGATGAGGCCGCCCCGGCCTGGGACCTGGCCAGCCTCGATTGGGAGCAGGTCGACGGCGCCCTCAAGAACGCGATCGAGGACCTCAAGCCCGAGTACCGCCAGGTGCTCCTGCTCTGGGGGGTCGAGGGCCTGAAGTACCGAGAGATCGCCTCGATCATCGAGGCCCCGATCGGCACCGTCATGAGCCGTCTGCACCGGGCCCGCAAGCTGCTGGCCGAGGCCTTAGAGGCCGACGAGGGCTGGCGGGATCAGTTCGGGGTTGGTCTGGCGGGCGGCGAGGGCGTCTGACCGAACGGCGCGATGTCTGGGTCGATCTCGGTCCGATCAGCTGGCGTGAACCCGACAAAGTCGTCACAATTGCGTGAAGAAGTCGCCCAGGTCGGGAATGACCCGGCGGCGGCGCGGGTTTCACCGCGTGGCTCGACAAGGCCCCGGCATTCTTCGCCGGGCGGCCGAGGCGGGCTGATTCGGGGATGAGCTCCGACGACTCGCGTCGGCGGAACCTCACAACCAGTTTGGTCCACGCGGGCTGCAGCCGGGCACGGGCTCGGCGGGTGGCACGCAGCGGTTTCTCGGGGTGAGCGCACACGATGACGGCTGATCGATTCCAACACGACCTGTCACCCTCTGGCGATGCCGGCGATGCCGCGACGCCGATCGAGCTCCGCTGGGGCGCCTTCGACGTTGGCGATCGTCCCGAGTTGACCACGCCCGCCGACTTGCTGCGTCGCGCCGCCGATGGCGAGCTGACCGACGTCGAGCAGGCCGCGCTTGATGCTCATTTGGCTGAACATCCCGCCGATCGGGCCCGCGTCGAGACCGACCGTGCCGTCGGCGAGCGGGCCGCCCGGGCGTTGGGTGGCGTGACCGCGCCGGCCGGGCTCCGCGAGCGCGTGCTGGCCGCGGCCCAAGCCAACCAGATCCAAGCCAACCAGATCCAAGCCGATCATGATGAGGTCGCCGATCGCGTCGAGCGGTTGTCGGAGCGGACGCGTGAGCGTTCGTTCTGGCGTGGTGCCGGCGGCGTGATCGCCATGGCCGCCGCCGTCGCGTTGCTGCTGACCACGATTGTCTTGGTGCGTCCGGCGTCGGCCGAGCGAGATCCGTTCGCCTCGGCCGTGTCGTTCGTGGGCGAGGAGCACGTGCACTGCGTGAGCGACCTGAACCACGCGACGCGGAAGTTCATCGTGGCCGACGCGGCGAGCGCGCCCGAGGCCGCCCAGCGCATCATCGGCCAGCCGGTCGATCTCGCGCAGATCACGCGGCTGGTCGGCTCGGGGTTCACGTACGAGGGCGCGGGTGCCTGTGGCGTGCCGGGCGGGCCCTCGTTCCACATGAGTTTCGTGGGCAACGACGACTCGCAGTGGTCGGGCCAGCGTGTCAGCGTGTTCGTGCAGGTCGCGCCGAGTGAGTCCAAGGTCCGCACCGACCTCGCCGAGGGCGTCACGTACAAGGCCGTGTCCGGGGTGCCGCGGGGCGAGCCGGTCCAGAACGTGGCCGAGGGCACACCCGCGGCGACCGAGTCCGATCACAAGTGCGAGGGCGCGGCGAGCATCTTCTTCTGGCGCAGCGGGCCGGCGGTCTACTACCTCGTGACCGACGCGACGGTCTGCGACAAGCCCGCTCGCGAGGCATTCGAGGCGCCCGAGACCACCGAGTCCCTCGAACTCCTGCTCTAAACACGACACAGATGAACGGCGCCGGGACGGGGCTCGTACCATGAGCAACGTCGAAGGAGTGGCGCCATGCTTATCGGACGTACCGTCACCGGGCTCTCATCGGCCGCCCTCGCGGCTTGTCTGTGCATCGCGACCCACACCCAGGCCCAAACCGGGCGTGGGCTGGACCGCCCGCTGTACCGCCCGCTCGACGCGATTCCGGGGCAGGCCAATGTCGCGCCCCGCCGAAGCTTCGCCGACGAGATCCGTTTCCGAAACGCCATCGTGACGGGCAACGCCCCGGGCGGGCGTTCGTTCCGCGGGGATGTGGGCTACACCGCGCCGTTCGAGTTTCGCGGCGAGCTCAGCACCGATGACAACTTCGCGTTCCGCCGCGACGCGTTCTTCGGCGGGCTTGCCGGCGTGGGCATCCGGGGGACGGACGCGCTGCAGTATCAGTTCGCGCTGACGACCGGCTCGTCGGTGCCGCCGGCGCTGGCGGGTGCGTTGTCGTTTGGTCGCGGAGGCGGGGAGGGCGCGGCGGGCTCGCTCGCGGCGGCGGGCTTCATGCCGGGCGTGGGCGCGCCGGCCTTGCAGCCGCTCCGTCCGGGCGCGTTCGGCCAGCCCGGCCCGGGTGACGGGCTGCGGGTGCCGACCGAGCCGATTGCGACGCCCCCGATCGATGGACTGCCCGACCGCTCCGAGCCCGGCGCGCTGGCCGCGGGGTTCGTGCCGTCCTCGCCGCTGCCGACGCTGCGCTCGACCGCGGCGTTCACGAGCGTGCGCACGCTGCGTCCCGAGCTGCTGGGCTACGGCGACGGGGGCCGCGAGCGCGTGGTCGCGTCGTCCCTCGGTGGCGTGCAGCTGCAGCGCAACGACGACTTCGCCGACGATCGCCGCCCGGACAACCGATTCGCGATCGCCTCGCCCACCGCGGTTGAGTCGGCGGCGGCGTCGCGACCCGATCCGACCGCGGGCGGCACGGCGTACGGCCAGGCCGTCGCTCGGCTGGCAGCCATCTCGGCCATCCCGACTCCCAATCCGACCGGGGCGCCCTCAACCGGTCAGCTCGCTGGAGTGGACGCACCGACTGGCGGTCCCAATGCCGACGCCGACCTGTCGCCGCAAGACGCCGCCCTGGCCCGTCTCGCGCCCTGGCAGCGTCGGCTGGTCGACCTGCAGCAGCAGCTCGGGGATCTGGAGCGTGAGGCGAGCCTGACCAACGCGAGGACCGACGCGCAGGCGGCGCGCGCCGCCTCCACGACCGGCATGCCCAGCGTGATGCCGCCCGAGG
>JBCAXI010000180.1:0-6088 GCA_038534175.1 Planctomycetota bacterium
GGAGCGAGGCGGACTTGAGCGCGTTGGTCATGCGGCCGTTCTCGACGCGGAACTCGAAGTCGGCCTGGTCTTGCCAGGTGATGGCGCCGCGGACGGCGGCCTCGAGCGCGCCGGCGCCGGGCGTGTGCACCTGTCCGGTCATGAGGCTGAGCAGCAGGCGTGCGCACGCGAGGCGGCCGCGATCGGTGGCGAGCTCGACCCCCGAGGGCCCGGCGCCCTCGAGTTGCAGCTCGGCGGAGGTCGCGCGGTACGCGATCGCGCCGGCGGCGCCGCGGGCGTTGGCGATCGTGTCCTCGAAGCGCACGGCGCCGGACTCGATCGCCGAGAACCGCCCGGTGAGGTGGTTGCCGTCGGCGAGCTCGGGCGGGGTCTCGTCGTCGAGCGGCACGAGCGTGAGGGTTCCGGTCCAGCGCAGCTCCGCGATCGGCGCGCTCGGCACGACGGGCGCGGCGTCGTCGGCGGGAGGCGACGCCACGGTGCGCGGCGTGTTGGCGGCGACGCTCGGCGGGGGTGGGCGACGCAGGCCGAACCCGGGATCATCCTCGGACGAGTTCACCTCTGTGGCGGCGAGTTCGGGATTCGCATCGCTCGCGTCGTCCGTGGTCTGGGGCGCCTCGGTGAGACTGGGGTTCACGTCGGCGATGGCATTCTCGGGAAGCTTGTTGTCAATGAGTCGGGCCCAGAGCTCCAGGCGATCGGCGTGGATGGTGCGTCCCTCGCCATCGAGCACGACCTCGTCGTTGAACGTGATGAGATAACGCGTCTCGGGCGGCGCTGCGATTGGCTGAGCGGTTGCTGGCGACGCGGTCGCTGTGGCCGAGTCGGGCCCCGGCGCGTTGTTGTCGGTTGTGTCGGCGACACGCGCGTGTTCGGGCGCATCGGATTCGTTGGGGTCATCGGGTTCATCGGGCGCGTTTCGCGGCGTGAACCTCATGTACTCGCCGCGTTCGATCACGAGCCGCTCGATGCGTTCGTTGACCTCGCTGACGAGCAGGCGGAGGCCGCGGCCAGCGAAGGTGATCTCGGGTGTGATGACCTCGACCGGCGTCGGGCCATCGTCGTCCGGGGTGGAGACCTCGCCGAACGTGAGGTCGAAGACGAGCGCGGGCGCTCGCACCTCGGCCGCGGGCGTGTCGCGCTCGAAGTCAATCTCGTTGTCGTCGGCGTTGGGCTCGAAGACTCGGATGCGCACGTCGCCTCGGAACACACCGGACTCGGGGCCGGACTGGCGCGAGGGCATGAGGACATCGCCCTCATCGGCGCGCACGTGGATGATCTGTCCGTTGGTGGCGTACAGGCGGGCGACCGGGGCCCGGACGTCGAAGCGGTTCTGGCCGAGCGGATCGAGGCGCTCGGCGTTCATCTCGGTCGTGACGCGTCCGGTGTCGGGGTCTTCGAGCCGGATGTAGACGCCGCCGCTGGTGCTGGTGAGGCCCTGGTCGAGGCCTCCTCTGCCGAGGGACGTGATGTCGACGAGCTCGGCCGCTTCGGGCGGATCCTCGGCGGCGGGGGGGGCGCCGCTGGCGATGGCGGGATCAGGGGCGGCATGGGTGAGCGTTCGCCACGCGATGAGCGAGGCGGTGATGGCGAGGAGTGCGCCCGCGGTCAAAAACCCCGCGGTTCGAACCCACGCGCCGTTCCCCCTGGGCTTTGCCATGCCCCATGCTATCGATCGTCTTGCCGCGACGCGACCCGCTCGCGTTCTTCGCGGGCGCCGAAGAGATCCATCGCGGCCTGCCACTCGCCGTTGTGTCGCAGGAGCATCTCGACGGCCTCGCGTACTGCGCCGTGTCCGCCGGGGGCGGTTGTGACGGCGCTCGCGGCAAGACGCACGGACGCGACCGCATCGTGCACGGCGATGGGCATGCCGGCCAGCCGCATCGCGGAGAGATCGGGCCAGTCATCGCCGACGTAAGCGACCTGCGCGAGCGGCACCTGCAGTGTGGAGAGGAGCTCCTCGAGCGCGGTGCCCTTGTCCTCGCGCCGCTCGATGACGTGCTCGATGCCGAGGTCCTGGGCGCGGCGTCGCACGGCCTCGCCCCCGCGACCGGTGATGATCGCCGTGCGGTGGCCCGTGCGGTTCCAGAGCTTCACGCCGAACCCGTCGCGGCTGTTGAAGGTCTTGAGCTCTCGTCCGTCGCTGTCGTAGGTGATGCAGCCGTCGGTGAGGACGCCGTCGACGTCGAGCACGAGCAGTTCGATGCGATCGGTCATGCGTGGAGGCTAGCCGCGGATCTAATCACGGACGAGGCGCATCGCGATGAGGTCCTGCACGTCGAGCAGCCCGATCGGTCGGCCCTCGTGATCGATGACGGGGATCTCGTCCTGGCGGTGCTCGCGCACCATGATGACCGCGTCGCGGATGATTGCCGAATCGGGCAGCGCTCGGGGCGAGCGGGTCATGACGTCCGCGATGGGTCGATCGAGCTCTTCGGCGCCGTTGAGCACGAGGCGCCGCAGATCGGCGTCGGTGAAGATGCCGCTGAGTTTGCCAGTCTCGTCAACGAGCAGCAGGGCGCCGGGGCGACGTTTGGCGACGCTGGCGCGTTGGAGCGCCTCGGCGACGGTACAGGCCTGCGGGATGGCGGGCGTCTGGCTTGGGGAGTCGCCGACCTCGAATCGCAACGCCTCTCGGATGGGCCGAAGCAGCCCACCCAGCGCGCCGCCGGGATGTCGCCTGGCGAAGTCGGCGTCGGTGAAACGACGCCGGGCGGCGGTCGCGATCGCGAGCGCGTCGCCCAGAGCCATCGCGGCGGTGGTGGAGCACGTGGGCGCGCTCGCGTCGGCCGCCTCGTGCGGCACATCGAGGCACAGCGCGACGCTCGCCAGGCGGGCGAGGCTCGAACCCTCTATTGGTTCGTGGGGGCTCGGCTGGTTGGGGTTCGGCTCGCCGGTGATCGAGATGACGGGCAACCCGTCTTGTTTGAGCACCGCCGCGAGGTTGATCACCTCGTCGGTCTCGCCCGAGTGGGAGAGACAGACGACGGTGTCGGTGGGACGGAATCGCCCGAGATCGCCGTGTGCGGCCTCGGAGGGGTGGACCGCGTGCGATGGGACACCGAGCGAAGCCAGGGTGGCGCTGATCTTGGCACCGACAAGCCCGGACTTGCCCAGCCCGCTGACGAGGACCGTGCCGCCGCTGGCGGCGCATCGCTCGAGCAGGCTCACGGCGTCGTGGAACTCCTCGCTGATGGTGCCGGAGAGGCGCGCGACGGCCGCCGCTTCGTCGCTCGCGACGCGCTCGAAGAGCGAGCGTTCATTGGCCCTGGCGCTCGGATCCATCGGGGAAGGGTACACTCGTGGTCGGCGTCGACGAGGTGTGATCGCTTGGGGCGTGACACGGCTCTAAGAGCCATACCACCCGGAGGGCCGTGACGGTGAGCGAGCTGTATCGCGTCCATCTCGAACGCTTCGATGGTCCGCTGGATCTGCTGTTGCACCTGATCCGCCGAGCGGAGGTGGACGTGACCGACATCCCCGTCGCGGAGATCGCCGACCAGTTCGCCGAGCATCTGGATGATCTGGAGCGGATCGATATCGATCGCGCGGGCGAGTTCCTGGTGATGGCGGCGACGCTGGCGGAGATCAAGTCTCGGATGATCACGCGTCCGGAGCGTTCCGAGGATGATGACAGCGGCGCCGACGACGGGGCCGATCCGCGGGCGGATCTGATCAAGCAACTGCTGGCGTACAAGACGTATCGGGACGCGGCGGACGAGCTGGAGCGCCGCGCCAAGGCGTGGAGCCTGCGGTACCCCACGGCTCGGGCGGGCGTCGACTCCGATGAGATCCGGGCCGCGATTCAGAAGATGCACGACGATGTGGAGCTCGAGGATCTGAGCCTGGGCGATCTGATCGAGGCGTTCGGCACGGTGGCGGAGACCGTGAACTTCGAGCGGCTCGGCGAGCACATGATCGGCGAGGATGACACCCCGATCGAGCTGCATGCCGAGGACATCCTGGATCGGCTGCGTCGGCTCGAGATCGGCGCCGACAAGACCATGCGCCTGCGTGCGATCTTTGACGGGCGATCGAAGATGGACGTGCTCGGCCTGTTCATCGCGACGCTCGAGCTGACCCGCCAACGCAGAATCGATGTGCGCCAGGATCCCGAGTCATGGGAGATCACGCTGACGCTGCGGGACGACGTGGAAGTAGAGGATGTTGAGGCGAAGGCGACGATCGACCTTGCTGAGTAACACGCTGGTCTGATGGGACCGGACGGTCCCCGCCGCGTCTCTTGGCTCCAGGAGGATCGCGATGCCTGTTTTGAAAGCTGGTTCGAAGGGTGGCGAGGTCAAAAAAGCCCAGGACGCCCTTAACAAGAAGGGCGCTAAGCCCAAGCTGAAGACCGACGGCTTGTTTGGTCCCGGCACGACCAAGGCCGTTCAGGAGTTCCAGAAAAAGAACAAGCTCAAGGCCGATGGCATCGTGGGCAAGAACACCCAGGCCGCGCTGCAGGGCTCGGGCGAGATCAAGACCGACATGACGTCCGGCAAGAAGGTCTCGAGCAAGAAGGTCTCGAGTAAAAAAGTCTCGGGCAAGAAAGTGTCCGGCAAGAAGGTGTCTGGCAAGAACGTCAGATGGCCGCACGACGACTTTATTAAGTACGCCAAGCAGCGGCGCGACATCGACCAGACCATCGAGGGCTTGAAGAAGGACATCGAGACCGCGGCCAAGGCCATGCCCGACGGCTCAGAGAAGTCGGCGATCGAGAAAGAGCTCAAGGATCTACTCGCGGCGCTCGACAAGGTGCACGTCCCGCTGATCGCGAACGCGACGGGCATCGCCGACAAGCAGATGGAGTTCGAGAAGCTCGTCGCCAAGGACCCGGCCGGGGCGCAGGCGATCGCCGCGTCGGTCGAGAAGGATGTGAAGCAGCACGCAAAGATGCGGGAGGCGGCGAACAAGCCGTTCTTCGCGCTCGACAAACTCGCGGAGCGAGTCAAGAAGAGCGGGAGTGGTGGCGGGTCGGGCAAGAGCCCCAAGTGGCCCTACGGCGATTACAAGCCGCTGCTCAAGAACTGCCGCGACGATAAGCGTGACATCGAGAAGGATCTGAAGCTCACGCTCAAGGTGGCCGCGACGCTGCCGAAGACCAAGGAGAACGAGCGGGCGATCGCCTCGCTCAAGGAGTGTTGGAAACGCTTTGAGAAGGCCGAGTTCGAGAACTACGCGAACGTCTCACGTGTCGCCGACAAGCAGATGGAGTTCGAGAAGCTCAAGGGCAAGGACCCCGCGGCCGCGGAGAAGATCATCAAGGACGTCGAGAAGGACCACAAGGACGTGCCGGTCATCCAGAAGAAAACGCGGAAGGTCTTCGAGGAGATGAAGGACAAGATGCGGGCGGTCGACGCGCTGGCGTTGGAGTAGGCCGATCGGGCTCGGCGCCCATCCAGAGTGACCGACGTGTGACCCTGATTGCCCTGGTTCCGCAGTAGCTTGCCGACATGAACGCACGCCAACTCGCTCCGATCGGATTTCTTGCTCTGTTCACGCTCGTGGGTTGCCAGTCGGCGCCGCGGGTGGATCTCTCGACGCCGCCGGTGCGGTACGCCGAGCCGTTGGCGCAGGCGCCGGTGGTGGACGGCGCCAAGCTCGACGGCTTCGAGGGCTCGTACTACGAGGCCGACCGGCTGATCGTCGGCAGCCAGCCGTCGCGCACCGACCTCGCGGCGATGCGCGAGCGCGGCGTCGGCACCGTGATCAACCTGCGGTCGAACGCCGAGATGGGCGATCGCAAGCGCGTGGACTACGACATGGCCGCCGAGGCCGAACGGTTGGGGCTGACGTACGTGCACATCCCGCTGGGCGGCAAGGACGGCTACGAACCGGCGGATGTGGACGCCTCCGCCCAAGCCCTTGAGGCGTGCGACGGCGACGCGCTCGTCCACTGCGCGTCCGGCGGGCGGGCCCGCTCGATGTGGTCGGCGTATCTCATCCGCGAGAAGGGCTGGACACCCGAGGAGGCCGAGCGCCTTCGGCGGACGTTGGGCGCAAGGCCGAGCTCGTTAGAGCAATTGTTGGGCGAGGGGTGAGCCGGCTCGATCGCGCCCGACTCACATGAGGCCAGCGAGGTTCAGGGCCT
>JBCAXI010000181.1:0-5990 GCA_038534175.1 Planctomycetota bacterium
CGCGGTCGAGGTCGCGAACATGAAAGGTGTGTACTACACCGATTATGGTCTCCAGATGGCGGCCACGCTGCTCTCTGTGGCGCCGGTGCTCCTTCTGTTTCTGCTGTTGCAACGGGACTTTGTGTCCGGCTTAGCGAGCGGCGCCGTTAAGGGCTGAGCGTTGAGCGCACCCGGCCGTCGGCATGACAAACTCACATCGAGAACGGCGACCCGGCGATCGCCCCGCCGCGTCGCGACGCTTGTCCGCCAGAATCGAGGCGTCGGTGCTCTTGAGACCGGAAGGCGCGATCAGGCCCCTTGCCGCAGTGCGAGGATGATTCGATCGGCAAGCTCATCGCTCGAGTCATCGATACCAACCGTGATCGGGCGCTCGTCCGCGGTTGGGGGCTCAAGCGTTGCGAGCTGGCTGTCGAGCAGGCTGGCGGGCATGAAGTGGCCAACGCGGTCGGCCATGCGTTGCGCGATGATCGACCGATCGCCTCGCAGATGAACGAGGCGCACGCCAGCTCGGTCGCCGATCAGGCGTTGACGGTACTGGCGTTTGAGCGCCGAGCAGGTGATGACGCCGGACTCACGCGCGCGTCGCCTGGCATCGATCCACTCGGCGACGGCATCGAGCCACGGGCGGCGATCATCGTCATTGAGCGGCTGGCCGCTGGCCATTTTGGCGACATTGGCGGCGGGATGCAGCGCGTCGCCCTCCTCGAACATCCAGCCGAGGCGTTCGGCGAGCGCCCGCGCGATGGTGGTCTTGCCGACGCCGGAGACGCCCATGACGACCAGAATGGTCGCGGCGTCAGCCACGCGATGGCGCCTCCAGGTCGACGATTGGCTCGCGCGTCACACTCCATGGACCGAGCTTGGGGTGCGAGAGGTCCCACCCGTCCGCGGTCTGGTCGATGGTCCAGGGGACGGCTTCGGCCAGATCGGTGGTTGTGCCAAAGAGCACGGCGCAGGTGACGGCGCCCTCGATGGGCGCGTCGTCGCTTCCCGTGTGAGCGATTGCGAGTGCGTGCCCGTGGGTGGTGAGATGTCGTCGTGCGTTCGTGTGATCACTCGTGGCGTGATCGATCGTGAGATGCGGATCGAATCCGGCAACGATCTGCAGTGAAGCGTGGCGCCCAGAAGCGGAGAGGCGCGCGAAACCGGGGGCGTGATCGAGCTCGAGCTCGGCGGCGCCGAGGGGAAGCGCGTATCCGCCGTGGCGGACGACGCTCGGTTGCCAGCACCGCACGTCGTGCAGCGCGAAGATCCATCCGGCGTTCCACCACATCGATGTTCGAACGTTGATGTGGAACTCATCCTCGGCGCCGCCGAGCGCGTAGACGCAGCTCGCGTGGTCCTTGGAGAGGTCGATGGGCATGGAGACCTGGCGGCCAAACCAACGCTCAGCCTCGGGGGGGCGGGCGGTGAGGGAGGCGTCGGCCGGGTAGCCCTCGTCCCGTGCGGGTGTGAGCCATCCGACGCCCGTGCGTGTCGCTAATCGCCCCCACTTCCACGGGCCGAAGCGCGCGGCGGCGGAGGGCGCGCAGCGCACACCCGCGGCGATGATCTCGGCCTCTCCCGCGCGATGACGAACGACCCAGCCGGGTGGTTTGATTACGTGGCTGTCGTCCTCGCGTTCGCAGGCGAACTGTGATTCCTCGTCTACAAAGAACGGCTCGGAGGGATCGAGCGTGAGCGCGAAGAACGCCTTGGACGCCCAGTAGGGCGAGGCCTCGCAGGAGTATGGCTCGGCGAAGGTCTCGAAGTGATCCGTCCAGCCGACAGGCAACGGGCGGGATTCGTCGATGACACCGCGGAAATACTCGATGCCTTGTCGGGCAAGACGGCGCAGCTCGCCCGGCGGAAGCGTTCCCACGCCCATCGCGGCGGCGAGCGGTAACACGCTCACGGCATTGAACCGGTACGTGAGCGATCGGCCGACCGGGACCGGCTCGCCCGAGGACGCGAAGAGCCGCGCGTACGACTCGATGAACTCGTGAGCCATGCCGAGCCATCGATCCCGCCGGATGGGGTCGGTGTGCCCGTATCGGCGGGCCCAGAACAGCCCGTAGGTGTGGAACGAGAACGCGTTGTAGTGGTCGTAGGTCTCGTTGCATCCATCGATGAACCAGCCGTCGCCTCGGTACATGCGTTCGAGCTCGTCCATGAGGTGTGCGATGAGAACGTCGTCGCCGGGTTCGCCCATGCCGCGAGCGAGGAGGAACTCGAGCACGAGCACGTCGAAGAACCAGTGGTTGTTCGCGTGGCCGGCGTGGCCGCGGATCTGTCCGAGCCACGACGCGAGGGAGGTCTTGGTGGGCGCGTCGAGCGGTTTCCAGATCTGGTCTTGGGCTTCCTCGAGGCCCATGGCCATGATCGCCATCTCGACGGCGTGCTGATGGTAGTTGGTGAGGTTGCCCCAGTATTCGTCGTGGTCCGGGTCCGAGCCCATGCGGATGGCGTCGAGCAGCCAGTTGGCGACGCGCGTCGGGCAGGGGGCGTGATCGGGGCTTTGAACCGAGGCGGCGTCGCGGCGTGGAGGGGCGGTTCGGTTTCGATCGGTTTGGAGCCAGAGCATCGCGAGCAGCGCGGGTCGGGCGAAGGCCTCGAGTCGATCGGCGGTTGGGCCGTGCGAGCTCTCGCGACCCGGGAGGTCGAACACGGATCGACCGTCGATCATGCGGGGCATGAGCGGCTTAAGAAGTGCTTCGGCCTGTTGGGCGAACCACTCGAACGCTTCGATGCCGCGTGGCGCGTCCGCCAGAAGACGCGTCGATGAATGCACGGGCGCGGATGGGTCGAGCGTCATGTGGGGCCTACCTTCGGCCAAGGCGGCTTGCGAGGATGAGGAGGGCGCCCACGCCACCGACGGTGCCGCCCACGAAGAGCACCGACAGGCGAGCGCCCGCGTCGTTGCCCGGCACCAGCATGAGTAGCAGGATCATGGCGCCGATGGCCGCGGCGAAGGCGCCAATGATCTTGAGCTGTTGCCGATCGTTCGCCTCGCCGACCTCGGCCTCGAAGTCGATGGGCGTGTGCATACGCCGGAAGAACTCCTTGACGTTGATCCGGTAGGCCTCGGTCGATGTCGACCAGAACGGCAGCGTGGCGAGGAACGCGCCGACGCCGACGAGGGCGTTCCAGAAGATCTTCTGCTGGTAGGGCCACTCGTTGGCAAGCCAGGATGCCATCGGCGTGCCGGCGAGCCGCTCGGCGAGGAACACGCCCGCCGGGCTTCCGGCGAAGAATCCGAGACCGGACGGGATCGACGCGGCCGCGACGCTGACGATGGCAGACCACCATGGCGCCCGCCGGATGAATAGGGCGAGCATCATCGGGATCGCCATCGGAAGGCCCACGATCGCGCCCACGTCGAGCATGAACTCGAACACGCCCTTGTCGCCGGAGTTGCCAGAGAAGTAGAGCGCGAGCGTGATGATGATCGCACCGAGCGCGATCGACGCGAGCTTGCCCGCGAACACCTCTTGCTTGGGTGATGGCTCGGCGCCGCCACGGAGCTTGCGGAAGAGTGGTTGGATGTCGCGCACAAAGACGGCAGCGTTCCGATTGAGGCCGCTATCCATTGAGCTCATGGTGGCGGCGAGCATCGCGACGACCATCAGGCCGGTCATGCCGAGCGGGAGCACACGCATCGCGATGAGCGCGTACGAGGCCTCGGCGGGCTTGGACAGATCGACGGCGAGGACCTCGTCGGGCATCGTGAGGCGGGCGACCACCGGCGGAATGAACCACACAAGCATGCCGGCGAGCATGAGGAAGCAGGCGAGCAGGCCGGCCTTGCGGGCCTCACGACCGTCCTTGACGCCGAAGTAGCGCTGGGCCGTGACGAGTGTGCTGTAGACCATCGACTTGTAGACCAGAGTGGCGATCGCGAACCAGAGGCCGTACTTGCCGAGAGGAAACTTCTCGGCCATCTCGGCGGTTTGATCTTTGATCAGCGCAAATTCGGCGGTGAGCCCTTGCTCGTCGATCTGCTCGAGCATGCCGCCAAGCCCGCCAACCTCCTTGAGGCAGAGGAACGCGACGAGCAGCGTGAGGGGAATGAGGATCAGGCTCTGCACGAAGTCCGTCGCCATGACCGCCCAGCTGCCGCCGGTGACCGAGTAAGCGACGACGATGAATCCCGTGACCGCGACCACCAGACCGACCTCGCTCATGCCCACCGCTTCGGCGATCGCGTCGAAATCAAAGACGGCCGCCATGAAGGTGGACAGGCCGAGCAGCCAGATGGAGGCGTACAGGACACCCAGCCCGCCTTGCAGCCAGGCGTATAGCTGTTGCGTGGAGGGACCGAAGCGGAGGCGGATGATTTCCGGCGCGGTCACGGCCCGTAGCTGTCGGAACCACGGTCCAAGAAAGAGGAACACCAGAAAGAACGCGACCACGTTGGCCGCGAAGATGACCATCACGCTCCAGCCGGCCTCGAAGGCGGCTCCTGCGGCGCCCGTGAACGTCCAGGCGCTAAAGAGCTGCATGAACGCGCTGGCTCCGACGAGCCACCACGTGCCCCGGCAGCCGCTACGAAAGTAGTCACTGACGTTCTTGTTGAACAGGCGAAACACGAGGCCGATGCCAACCAGCGCCAGCAGGTAGCCGGCGATGACCGCGTACTCGATCCAGCCGATGGGCTCGCTCATGCCTGTGATTCATCCTTCCGCACGGGAGGCGTGTTCGCCGCCACATGTGCTCCAACGTCTCCGCACGCTGACGATCGCGAATCGGTGAGGCGTGGATGATGGCGTCTCATCGGCCTTTTCGAGGGCCAACGTATGTCTCGCAGGACCGCGGTGCAAGCGCGATCGCGGATGCCGCCGCGGGTTGTTGATCGAGCGTTGACGCTGCGATGGGAAGCGCGCATAGTGCGGCCTCGCTTCTTGATGTTGAGCTGGATTGGGTCGCTCCCGAATGGCTGATTCTTTGCCACGACCATTGACAGATCAGGACATTCGCGCGGTGGTCCACCGCGCGGTGCACGAGACGTCGATCATCGACATTCACACGCACCTTTACGCGCCGCGGTTCAACCGCCACGCCGAGGGCTTTCTGCTGTCGGGCATCGATGAGCTTCTGGATTACCACTACCTGCACGCCGAGGTGCTGCGTGCGAGCGACGCGTCGCTCACCCCCGAGCGGCTCCTGGGTATGGTGCAACGCGAGCGGGCGGACCTGATCTGGCGGATACTGTTCCGGGACCGCGCCCCGCTCTCCGAGGCGTGCCGCGGCGTGGTCACGACGCTCCGGATGCTCGGGCTCGATCCCGAGGCGGACTCGCTCGACTCGATTCGGAGCTGGTTCGTGCAGCGTGACGTTGAAGCGCATGTGGACGACGTGCTCCGACGCGCGGGGGTCGAGCGGGTCACGATGACGAACGATGTGCTGCGGCGGCGCGAGCGTGCGGCCTGGCTGTCCGACGACGCGCTGGGACGCGACGCTCGGTTCTCGGCGGTGGTTCGGCTCGACGCGTTGTTGTGCGAGCCTGATGGGGCGCTCCGCGAGTTGCACGCGCTCGGGCACGATGGCGACAACGCCGCGACAGCGACCATGGGCTTTGTGTCGGAGTGGATCGGGCGGACCCACGCGGTGTACGTCGCGGCGAGCCTGCCGCCAACTGAGGGCACGACGCTCACGCCAAGCCGCGCGGGCGACCGGATCTTGTACGAGGGTGTGCTGCCGGCGCTGGCCGAGCACGGTGTGCCGCTCGCGTTGATGATCGGCGTTCGGCGTGGGGTGCATCCGGCGTTGGCCTCGGCCGGCGATGGATCCGGCCCCAGCGACCTGCGAGCGCTCGAGCCGTTGTGCGATCATTCACAAGCGTTGGGCGTCGATCTGCTGATCACGACGCTTGCTCGCGAAGACCAGCACGGCCTCTGCGTGCTCGCTCGCAAGTTCGCGCACCTGACGCCGTTCGGCTGCTGGTGGTTCTTGAACACCCCCGAGCAGCTCCAGACGCAGCCGCGTCATCTCCTCGATCTGCCCGGGGGTGT
>JBCAXI010000182.1:0-5973 GCA_038534175.1 Planctomycetota bacterium
GCTGATTGCACGCGTCCAGAACCTCGTCCACGTTGATGCGCCGCATCACCTCGACCTGCTCGTCGCGTTTGTGATCGAGCTGCTCATCGGGACGCACGTGCTGGATCACGTCCGCCTCGCGACCGTACGGCCCGACGTGATCGACACGCGTCGGACCAAACAGCGCGACGGTGGGGCGATCGAAGCCCACGGCCATGTGCAGCGCCGCAGAGTCGTTGGCCACCACGAGACTCGACCGCTCGATCAGCCGCATGAGGCCGCCGACGCTGGTCTGCCCGACGCAATCGATCACTCTCGGATCGTGGGTCGCGCGATGGAGCAGCGGAGCGCATTGCGGCCGTTCTCCCGGGCCGCCGACGACCACGACGCGGTAGTTGGATCGCAGGCGCTCGGCGAGCGCGTCGTACCGCTCGATTGGCCATCGCTTGCTCGCCCATCGAGACGTCGGCGCAACGACCACATACGGCTCGTCCGGTGTCACGATGTCGGTGGGCGGCGTGTGCAGACAGAGGTCCATCACCGCCGGGACGCGCAGCGGCTCGAGCAGCGACATCATGCGATCGACCGTGTGCAACGCCGGATCGCTGGCGACGCGTTCGGTGAGCCACCAGGCCCCGCCCTCGGCGGCGTCGGCGTGGCCGATCCGGCGGGGGGCCCGCGTGGCCCACGCGAACACGCCGCTCCGCAGAAGCCCCTGAGCGTCGATGACGAGGTCGTATCGCTGGCGACGCGTTCGGTGAGCCACCAGGCCCCGCCCTCGGCGGCGTCGGCGTGGCCGATCCGGCGGGGGGCCCGCGTGGCCCACGCGAACACGCCGCTCCGCAGAAGCCCCTGAGCGTCGATGACGAGGTCGTATCGCTTGCGGCGGAGGGTGCGGAGGAACCGGAGCGAGGGCGCGAGATTGCCGCGCTTAGCGGTTCGCCCGAGCCGCGATCGTTCGAACGGAATCACCCCTGATAACGCGGGGTGGGCCCGGATGGCGTCGGCGAACACGTCCCGCACCAGCCAGTCGATCTGGGCGGTTGGGAACGCCGCTCGCAGGCTGGCCAGGACCGGCACGCTGCGGCAGACGTCGCCGAGCGCGCTGGGGCGGATGAGCAAGACTCGATCTGGAGGATCGGAGGGCGACACCGGATGATCGTAATCGCGCCGATGAAATCGGCGTGCCAGAACGCCGAAGTCAACCTGACGGGGCGCTCGATACAGTGGAAGCGCTCGAGGCCGGTGCCGATCCGACCGGATCCGCCGCTGCAACTGAGGAGACTCTCATGCGATCACCGATCCGCCGACTCACCGCCCGCGCCGCCACGCTAGCGATCGCTGCCGGGCTCACGCTGGGGGCGGCCCCAGCCTCGGCCCAAGACGCTCGCCCGCTGTTCATGATCGACCATGTCGAGCTGGACGCGTGGGCCCCGGACGAGCACGACGCGGCCCTCCGGCGCGCGCTCTCGATGCTGCCCGACCGTCTTGCCGAGCTGCCGCGCGAGATTCCAGACATGGACGCCGAGATCGCCGAGGTCGTGACGCTGCTCGTGCGCACGGCCGCGCGTCCCGGGCGCCTCGCGATTACATACAACCCGAACAACAACACTGGGCTCTGGGGCTACGGGCTCGCGATCAGCGCCGAGACGGAGGGCCGCGAGGCGGCCCACACGCTCGCGGGGCACGCCCGTTTCGCGATCGATCAGGCCGACGGGCGGTTCGTCCTGCGCGAGAGCGAGTTGGTGGAAGGTTTCACGGAGATCCCGACGCCCGCCGGCTCGGTGCACTTCGGTCCTCGGCGCGATGGCGACACGTGGCGATTCGAGATTCTCGCGGGGTCCGTCTCGGATCCGGCCCAGGGATTGGACCAGTTCGCCGATGTCGCCGACGGCGACTACGAGCCGATTGTGCGCGGGCGGATCGACCTGGGCTCGCTCACGGCGGCGGTCAACATGGCGCAGATGGCGGCGGGTGAGGATGGGCGCCAGCTCGTGCCCATCCGCCACAAGCTTGAGCAGGCCGGGCTGCTCGGCGACGACGCGATGAACTTCGACTACGCGATCGGCTTCTCGGACGAGCACCTGCACGGCACGCTGCGGGCCGAGGGCGCCAAGCGGTTCTTTGAGTTCCTGCGTTTCCCGACCGACACCATTCCGCGTGCGCACTACAAGGCGTTCCCGTCGGACGTGTACTACGCGACAGCCGCGAGGCTCGACTTTGGATTCATCGAAGCGATGCTCGATCTGGCCGCCGAGTTTGGTGCGCCGATTGAGGACGCCGAGCAAGAGCTGCGCAATCAGACCGGAATCGACCTGCGAGAGGATCTGCTGCGCACGCTGGGCGGCACGATGGCGTTCTACTCGTCCGAGTCCACGGGCGGCGGTGGCCTCCTCTCCACGGTGCTGATGTCCACGTTCCAGGATCGTGATCGATTCCTCAAGACCCACGCGCGGATGGTGGAGATGGCGAACGACGCGGCGCGGCAGATTCCGACGCCGGGCAAGTACGTCAAGCTCGAGGCGTGGAAGCACGATGGTCTGGACCTCATGAGCCTTCGGTTCCCGGGCCTGCCCGTGCCTTTCGAGCTGACGTACGCGGTCACGCGTGACTGGCTGATCTTCGCGGGTACGCCGCAGGCCGCGATCGCCGCGGCGATGCAGGCGAGCGGGCGCGGCGACGACGGGCTGCTCTCGAACCCGCGGCTGGGCGACGCAATCCCACATCGCAAGGGGCTGCAGTCGTTCGAGGCGGTGGACAGCCACCACACGATCCGATCCGGGTACGCCGCGACGCAGCTGCTCGGCTCGGCGATCGCGAACCTCGTGCGCTCGCCGCACGGCGACGCGCGTCGGATCGGTCTCATCACGCCGACGTTCGGCGAGCTGCGTGAGGGTTTGGCGCCGATCGTGAAGTACAGCGTCTGGGACGGTGACGATCTCACGACGCATGGCACGAGCGATCGGTCGTGGCTTGGCACGATGGCGGGCCAGGCCGGCGCGTTCGGCGGCGGTGGCGGCTCGGTGATGTCGTTCCTTCCGATGATCATGCAGGCGGCCGAGCGGGGCGACTTTGATGGCGGTCCGCCGCTGTTCATGGGCAAGCCCGTGCCCGGACCGGTGTTCGCGGCGTTGTCGCAGGCGCCGCTGCCGTACGTCGCGGCGGGCGCCGTGCTGTATGCCGACACGCTGGGCGAGGACGCGACGTCGCAGTGATTGGCGTGCGCTCGATATCTCGGATGCAGGCCGCGGGTGCGACGTGGTTTGTCCTCGTGCTGGCGGCGTTGGTCTGCGCTCGTCCAGCGGCCGCCGGCAAGGTGGCGAACGATGATCTGTTCGACGTGCCGCGCGGGGTCATCGGGTGGTGGGCGTTCGATCCCACGCGATTCGCGTCGGTCGCCGATCGAGCGGTCGAACGCCGATTGCTCGAGACCGGGATCCAGGCGGCGCTCTCGGCGGGCCTGATTCGTGACCAAGAGGCGGCGTACGCGGTCGCGGCGTTGCTGGGTGGGAGTGTCGCGGGCTCGGCGCCGCACCGGGTGTGCGTCCTCGACTTCGAGGCCAAGCCCATCAACCGCGCGGGCGGCATGAGGCTGGAAGAGTTCCAGGTCGTGCTCGAGCTGCGCACCGGCGACGACCATCGTGGGCTCGTGCGTGCGTTACGGGCGATCGTGGTCGAGGCCGAGGACGTCGAGGAGGATCTCCGCCCGGCCGGTGTGCAACGCACGGTCGAGCTGGCGCCGGGTCGAGAGGGCGTGGTCTACACCCGCGCGGACTGGCCGACGTGGCGCGAGGTGTCTTGGCACTCGGGCGACGACGCCTTTTATGTGGGGTTCGGTCGCGACGCGCTGCGGGACTGGTTCTCGCTCCAAGCGGCGGACGCCGCGGCGGAAGGCGAGCCGTCACCAGCATGGTCAGCTCACACTCGGGCGGTCGAGGTCGATCGGGCGGGTGATGTCTTCATGAGCGCGTACTGCAGCATCGACGCGCTTCGACGCGGCTTTCCAGAGGCGTTCGAGCGCGGCCGGGCCGTGCGCACGTTCGCGTCCATGGGGCTGAGCAACGCGCGCGAGCTGATGTTGCACGGGCGATGGGCCGAGCAGGACGAGGGCCCGCCGTTGCTGGCGATCGACGCCTCCTGGAGCCCGCGCTCGCGTGCGCCCGGCACGGCGTCGCACCGCGAGATGACGACCGACGCGTGGCCGGCGGATGTTGGACGCATCCATTCGCCGCCCGGCTCGTACGCGATGGTCGTGCGGGGCGAGTGGAGCCAGTGGCTGGCGCTGGGCGTCAACGCCTACGGCGCGTCTCGAGGCGAGTTCGCGGCGATGACATTCCAGGCCAAGGCTCGGCGATGGGTGCGCGACACGCTGCCCTCCTTTCGCCGGCTCGCTGACTCGATGGGGCCGTGGGTGGTTCTGAGCGACGTGCCGCGCCCGCCCGCGCCGATTCCCGGTCTGGCGACGGTGTTCGCCGAAGCGAAGGCGGGTGCCGATGCCGCGACCATGGACCGCGATCTCGCTGCTGTGCTCGCTTCGCTCGGCGAGGATCGCGTGGTGCATGACAGGGAGACCGGCATCCGCTCGCTGCGTGTGCTGCCCCAGTCGGCCGATCCGGCCGGCGTGGTGCGGGCCGTCTCGTTTCTGGTCGTGGATCGGGCGGAGCGGCCGCCGGTGTTGTTGATCTCTTGGTCGCCCTCGGGCGTGCGCGAGGCGCTGCGATGGGTCGAGTCTCGCTGAGGCGGCCCGCTACGCGCTGAGAGCGCGGCCGACTTCCGCGAGCGTGGTGATGCCGTCGCGCACCTTCTCGAATCCGTCGTCGCGCAACAGGGCAAGATCGCCAGCAGCCAGCGCTTGCTGCGCGATGGCGCCGGCGTTGGCGCGTTGCATGACGAGCTCCCGCAGCGGCTCGGAGAGCGTGAGCAACTCGAAGACGCCCTGTCGGCCTCGGTATCCGGTCTCATTGCAATCCCGGCAGCCGGCGCCGCGATACAGCGTCACGCCGGCGGGTAGGTCAAAGTCCGGCGGCAGATCGGCCTGATCAGGCGTGAAGGGCGTTCGGCAGGCGTCGCAAACGCGTCGCACCAGCCGCTGGGCGAGCACGCCCTCGACCGACGAGGCGACGAGGAACGGCTCGACCCCCATGTCGAGCAGACGTGTTGTGGCGCCCGCGGCGTCGTTGGTGTGCAGCGTCGAGAGCACGAGGTGTCCCGTGAGCGAGGCCTGCACCGCGGTCTCGGCGGTCTCGCGATCGCGGATCTCACCGATCATTACCACATCGGGGTCGTGCCGGAGCACCGATCGCAGGCCCGCGGCAAAGTCGAGCCCGACCTTGTGGTTGACCTGGATCTGATTCACGCCCGTGACGTGATACTCGACGGGGTCCTCGACGGTGATCGCCTTGATCTCATCGGTGACGATGCGGTTGAGTGAGGCGTACAGCGTCGTGGATTTGCCAGAACCGGTGGGCCCGGTCACGAGGACGATGCCGTGGGGGCGCCCGATGAGCCCGTCCCACCGAGCCAGCGCGCCGTCGGGCATGCCGAGGTCGCCGAGCGTCATGAGCACCGCGGTTTTGCTGAGCACGCGCAGCACCACGCCCTCGCCGAACAGCATCGGGATCACGCTCACGCGCAGGTCGAACTCGCGCACCGGCCCGCCCGGCTCGCGCCGGCGGTAGGTGATGCGACCGTCCTGCGGTCGGCGTTTTTCGGCGACGTTGAGGCTCGCCATGATCTTCAACCGGCTGACGATGGCGGCGCCGAATCGGTGGATGGTCGGCGGCACCGCGGCGCGTCTGAGCACGCCATCCACGCGGTAGCGCACATCGAGTCGTCCCTCGTAAGGCTCGATGTGGATATCGGTGGCGCGTTCGCCGATCGCCTCTGCGAGCAGGTCGTTCACGAGCTTGATGACCGAGGCCTCTTGGGCCTGGTCCACGCTCTCGTCGTGTTCGCCGGCCTCTTCGATGAGGTCTCCCGAGAGCTCGTCGAGCG